>DASQSQ010000248.1:0-21418 GCA_035642315.1 Mycobacterium sp. | reverse complement strand
AGGAACGCGTCGACATCGTTGGCGGACAACGATTCCGGAAGACGCTGTGGCTGACGCACCAACCTGGCTCCACTCCGCGCACGCCCCGGACCCAGGTGACCGAGCAACCCACGCTCGGAGCGGCGCAGCCCCTGTCCCCGACGCGGCGACGGCACCGGATTGTCGGTGCAGACACCGGCCATCACCAGGTACTCGAACAACCCGCGCACTGCCGCGACCCGACGGTTCACCGTCGATGCCGCCGCCGACGGGGTCCGCGAGCGGTGCCCACCGGCGCGGTGATCCGCGCGGCGAACGCCCTGCCAATCGATCCAGTCGAACACCAACGGCGCATCGACCGCAGCGAGCCCAACCGCCCGTTCCACCAGAAACCGGCCGAGATTGGCAACGTCGAACGCATAGGCCCGCACCGTGGCCGAACTGAACCCCCGCCCCGCCAGATGATTCAGAAACGCGTTCGCCGCGTCCTGCCCGTCCCAGTCGCCCTCGACCAAATACCCGCTGTCGCTCTTTCGCACCAGCATCGCCGCTCCGCCTTCCCCAACGAGATGCCGACAGCATCCACCCCTGCTTAGCGCTAGGCGCGAACCTCACGCCGCAGCCCGAACCGTGTCCCCTGAGGGCCGGTTAACAGATAGGGGGTTGTTGGACCAGATCTGGCGCCAGTGTTCTTTGGGGAAGCCGGCGAACGCGAGGAGGTCGCCGGCGGCGATCACGACCGCCACGTTGACGATCCGGCCGCCCTCGCGAACCTTCTGGGTCAGCGCGTCGAGCGACACATACGCGTAGGGGCCGGCGTCGAGCGGCCGGGACCGGAACGCTTCCACCTCGCCATCCAGGCTCTTGGCCAGCTCCGACACCTGCGACTTCGACAGGCTCTCGATACCCAGCTGCTGGGCGAGGCCTTCGACCCGGCGGGTGGACACGCCGCGCACGTAGCACTCGGCCACCACCGCCACCATGGCGCGCTCCGCCCGCCGTCGCGGTTCGAGCATCCAGCCCGGGAAGTAGCTGCCGGTCCGCAACTTCGGGATGGCCAGCTCGATTGTCCCGGCCCGAGTGTCCCAGCCGCGGGTGCGATACCCGTTGCGGGAGTTGACCCGCTCAGGGCTGCGCTCGCCGTATCCGGCCCCGCAGATGGTGTCGGCCTCGGCCGACATCAGTGCCCCGGCGAAGGTCTTCACCATCTCCGCCAGCAGGTCAGACCCGCCGGGGGACTCCAGGTGCTGCGCACGACCTCGAGCGCGTTCAGGCGCAAGCCATCCGAGCCCAGCAACGACAAGCCCTTCTTCTTGGCGGATCGCCCATCATCGGTAGCAACTTGACTTCCGAGCGCATCTGTATGTACGTTTGTTTACCTGACTACAGGAGGTCGTGCGTGTCCGAACAAGTACCTATGGTGGGTTACCTCGAGCTCGGAGAGGAGCCACGGCTTATCTCGCACCAGTGCGAAGCATGCGGGGCTCGGTTCTTCGATCGACGGAACGCGTGTGGTAGTTGCGGCGGTCGATCTTTCGGCAAGTCGGCGCTGCCCCGGAAGGGGATCTTGAAGACTTTCACAATCGTGCACTTCTGTGCCCCGGGTATCAAGGTGCCTTTTGTGGCGGGCGTCGTCGACTGTGGAGGCACTTCGGTCAAGACAAACATTGTCGATGTAGAACCGGATCCGGTGTCTGTGAAGACAGGCATGGAGGTCGAACTGGTCACACGATCGTTCGGCTTCGATTCATTAGGAAAAGAAGCCATTAGCTATGCCTTCGCACCGGTCCACTAACCATAAAGGAGTATCGCCGTGAACGACGACGTGTGGATTACCGGCATCAACATGACGAAGTTCGGGAAGCATCCTGACAAGGATGCGATCGATCTCGCGTCCACCGCTGCGCTCGGCGCGCTCGACGATGCTGGTCTGGCTATGAAGGATGTAGGTGCCTTGGCTGTCGGGAATCTAATGCAGGCCAGTGCGGGGACCGCGCAACGACTTCAGAAGCAGATCGGTCAGTATGGCATCCCCGCCTTCAATGTCGCGAACGCCTGTGCCACGGGCGCGACAGCCGTCAAGACTGCCGTTATGGCTTTGAGGTCCGGTGAATGTGACGTCGCGATGGCCGTCGGTGTCGAAAAGCTTGCGGGCGCAGGATTGCTGACCGGAAAGACTCGGCGCGAGGACGTCGCGGTATGGGAGCCACACGGTCGCCTAGGCTTTGTGGCGTCCCTCGACGGCACTGTTGGCACCGATACACAACCCGGCCTCTTCGCCCAAGCCGGAATAGAGTACGGTCACCGGTACGGTGAGGTCGACTTCAAACTATTCGCTCGCATCGCCGAGAAGAGCCACGCCAACTCCACGCTGAACCCGCTGGCCGCCTATCAGAAGGCGATGACGCTCGACCAGATCATGAACGACGTTATGATCGCTTATCCCAACACGCGATCGATGTGCTCCGCCAACTGCGATGGAGCGGCGGCCGCCATCTTGGTGAGCGGGACGAGGTTCAAGACGCTCTCCAGTGAGCAGAAGAAGCGCGCGGTCAAGGTGAGCGCGTCCGTGATCACGAGTGATCCTTACACCGAGGGCTGTCAGGTCCTGCCCGATATCAACACGCTGACCAGAAACGCAGCGAAGACAGCGTACGAGCAGGCAGGTGTCGGCCCGGACGATCTCGACCTGGTCGAGCTCCACGACTGCTTCGCCTCGGCCGAGTTGGTACACTACGACAACCTCATGCTCTGTCCGGAGGGGGAGGCGGTGGCGTTCTTCGAGTCCGGCGCGCCTTGGCGAGACGGGCGTTTGCCGGTCAATGTGTCCGGCGGCCTCATGTCTAAGGGTCATCCGATTGCCGCAACAGGCATTGCTAACATCTGGGAGATCGTGACCCATCTCCGTGGGGAGGCCGGGGCTCGTCAAATCGAAGGGGCCCGCGTTGGCTTGGCCCATGTGATCGGGATTGGCTCAGCCTGCGGAGTACACATCCTCGAGAAGGCGGCACCAACCCCGGGCAACTGACTGGACTTCCCGAAATACCCTTTATAGTGGCCGGTCCGCCTGGTCGGGATCATCCGGGCGAACATGAACCTTGAATAGGCCGCCGTGACCACCAACACCGGCAGCAGCTTCGAGGCGCCGTCCTCGAGCGGAATCTTCTTCGGCGGGAAACCACAAATCGCACTGCTCCGCCGCAGAGTTGGATTCGTTAGGGGAGCGGTCGCCTCACTATCACCAACCCCTCCACTCTACACTGGAGGCTCTTCACGTGACGCAACCAGCCGCTATAGCTGTACGATCATTAACATGTCAAGATCTCCGAAGCGGGGTCAGCAGGCCAAGCGGCCATCCTTTGACCAACCTAAGAGGGCAACCCCGACCGCTCGCCCTGAGGCGATGGGCGTGTCGGGGGGTCCTATCGACCGGCGGCGAGTCGGTCCCTACACCAAAGCCCTAATACAGAAAGAGGCTGTTCGCCTGTTCAACGAGCGCGGCTTCCGAGGCACGACCATGCGAGACATCGCTGCGGCTTGTGACCTGACACCAGCCGCCTTCTACAATCATTTTGATTCAAAGGAGCGTCTCCTCGCTGCCATAGTCACTCACACTTATGACGCGATGGAAGCCGCTGTAAAGGATGCAACAGCGTCCGCCGATCCTGATCCGGCGGCTCAGCTCACTGCTTCGATACGCGCGATGACGCGCTGGATATTTCAGAATCCAGACTATGCTCGATTGGCACGTCGTGAACTAAGAGAGCTAGAGCCTCTCGATCGAGCCCGAACGCGAAAGAGATCCGTTCTAGAGCGGGCCCAAGTCGAGGCTATATTGGAAATGGGAGTCAAATCTGGGTCGTTTACGCTTCCACCGATGAATGAGCAACTTGACGCAATTCGTATGACGTCGGTAGTCATCCTGACTCTAGTGGCAGACGTGACACACTCCTTCCTGCAAGAAGGCACTACCCATTCGAGCAGGTTCGAGGATTTACTAGTAGAGGTCATAGGCAGAGTCGTCGGGAGGCCAAATTGACCGGCTACTACTGATTCTCAGCGCCAAGACGGGCCCACCAGGGGACCATGGGGGCTAGACGCGGTACGGAAATCGGCCGCCGGCTCGTATGCTTCCCGCTTGGTGGCGCTCGCACCCTATCGCGGGGCGGTGGAGGATCCCGGGCAGAGATTACTTGACGAGAAGCGCATCTATTAACTGCCGTGGTTGATGAGCTACTGGGTCTAAACCCCTAGCGACCGGTCGCTATGTTCGCGGATTGCAGGATATACGGCTTGGTCCAATCCGCTCCTGAAGCGCGAATATATTGCAACTGTCTTCACCAGGGCAGCATCGAGCTTCAGGAAACGGATGGGCTGGAGTCCCGGGACGGTGCGGGAGTAAAGGCTGATCCGATTCGTCGCGCGAGGTCTTCGACCCAGCGGCGAAGCTCATCGTCATGGACGCCCGCTGGTGGCAAGATGACCAGCCGATGAACACCAAGGTCCGCCATCCGCTCAATTCGGGCTAAGTCAAGATTGCCGCGCAGAGACACTGTGATCTCGAGCTTGCCGAGATGCGCAGGTCGGCCTGAACGGTCGCTCTCCTGGCGGAGTGCTGCCAGTTGGCGTTCTACCCACCTCTCTGATTTTAGGATGCCGCCGAACCACCCGTGACCGGTTGCTATCGCTCGGCGTAACGCAGGCGGGCTCTCGCCACCGACAATGATCTTGGGATAGGGCCGGGAAGTAGGGACCGGCCTGGCTTGTACACCGGCGAACTGCACGTAATCGCCTTCGAACTCTTGGCTTAGATGCTGTCCACAGTTGGATCATGGCCTGGAGGTATTCGTCGGAGCGTTGTCCACGACCAGCAAAGGGGACGCCAGCTGCCTCGAATTCTGGCCTGAGCCAACCCACTCCGAATCCGAATAGGAAACGCCCACGGGCGAGAACATCGAGGCTGGCGATCTCCTTGGCCAGCACGATCGGGTTTCGCAGTGGGAGGATCAGCATGCCGGTAGCCAACCTAATGGTGGTCGTGCAACCGGCGAGATGAGCCAAGGCGATCAGGGGGTCAAGGATCGGATCCTTCGGTTGCAGCGGCTCTCGGCCGACCGGCGGCTCGGGCATCACAATGTGCTCTCCAGCCCACAGCGACTCGAACCCGGCCGCTTCGGCGGCAAGAGCTACCTCGATGGCAGTGCCAGGCCGACTGCAAGAGTGAGCATTCATGGTAAAGAGACCTAGCTGCATTGGAACTGCTCCTTCGTCCATCGTTCGGATCGGCCGAGGTTGGGATCGTGGTCCGCTTCTCGGGGCGAGGGCGGCGGTGACTAGGCCCGATAGTCGATGACCAGGCGGAGGACTCGAACCGACACCGTCTCCGCCTGCGTGACGCGGGCCCCCGGAGGTCCCTTTGTTTCCCGTAGGTCTGGCGGGCTGACATCGAATGGGGCCTTGATCTTGTCGGCCAGCTGTGCTCGCCGGGTTCTCATGGCCCAGACGGGCCGGCGGGACCCTAGTCGCAGTGGCCCGACCGCGACACCTCGGCCCAATTCGCACATTCTGGTGATGGGAAACTCACCCTAATTTCCGCTGCAACTCATGGGCTGGTTTCCTCTCTCGCTTCTGCGCCCAGAGGTTACTGCGTTTCTGGTAAATATAGCTTCGGATTCATTCTGCACATCACGCGGACTTACGCGGTTCCGCTCGCATTCGGGTCTAGACGTCGGTGCCGGAACCCAAGAGCGAGTTCCATTCTGCGGCGCTAGTAAATGTCGAGACGGTGCTCATGGGGCTATTCCACCATCAGACATGTTCGCCGAACTGGATCAGCGGCGCTTTCGCTATAGGGCAAATGACTGGGCACCCTGTCGAGCGACCTGGACCACCGCAACTCGAACTAAACCCGAGACACCACCTGTCACGATCCTCTAGCGATCGCTCATCTCCCGACCGATGCTCAGTCCGTCTTCACGATCTCGGCCTCCCAATTAGGGATTGAATCTCTGAGAAGAGGCCCTATGTTGGTGGCGCTAGCCGATGGCTCCGGCGATCTTCATCTCGATCAAGGCGTCCATCTCATATCCGGCATCCAGTAATACCTCGTCGGTGTGCTCTCCGAATCCCGGCGCCCGAGTGATCTGCTGCGGACTCCCATCAAACTGAATCGGGCTTGAGACGAACGTGAAGGTGCGGCCCTCGACGCCGCTAAACGTCTGTACGTAGCCGTTGGCTTGGGCGTCGGGGTCCTGAAGGACCTCCCCGGGCGTCTGGACCGGGTCCCAGATTCCGGAGATGTGCTGCAGGATTTCGGCCCACTGCGAAAAAGTGCGTTGCTCGAATATCTTATCCAAGACTTCGACGCATTCGGCCTTGTTCTCCGCACGCAACGCACTGTCAGAGAATCGTTGATCGTCAGCAAGGTCAGGTCTGCCCATAGCCGTCACCAACTCTGCCCAATATCGGTCTGATTGCAGCATCACAAGCTGCACGAATCGGTTGTCGCTCGTGCGAAAGGCGTTGACGATCGGGTTGGTCCGCTCAGTGCGCGATTGAACGGGCAACCTGTCGATCCCGAGCGCCGCGCAACCGGCGATTGAGAATCCACTCGCCCAAGCGCCCATCGCGAAGAGCGAAGTGTCGACTACGGTCGGCTCGCCGGTTACCGCGCGATGATGAAGAGCGGCGGCGATCCCGCCGGCCAGTGCGAAGCCGCTGATAGCGTCGCCGAAGGCCCCGCCGGGCATATCAGCGGGATAGCCGTCTGCGTCGGGTGACCCGAGATCCGCCGCGCCGCCACGGGCCCAGAACGAGCATTGGTCATATCCGCCGCGGTCGGCACCGGCGCCGTACTGGCCAAGTGCGGACCCACGGGCGTAAATGATAGACGGGTTGACAGAACGAAGGTCTTCGACATCGATGCCGAGTTTCTTTCGAGTTCTCGGCATCAGGCTTGTGATGAAGACATCGGCGGACTTGGCGAGTTCGAGAAGGACGCCCCTTCCAATTTCAGTGCTCACATCGATCGCAACGCTGCGCTTGCAGCGATTTGGGTACTCGAAGATCCAATGCGCAGGATCGCGGCTATGCGCCTGCGTGGCCGTTCCTCCGGCCGTGACGAGCCCCCGAACGGGGTCGCCTGTCTCGGGATGTTCAATCTTCAACACATCGGCGCCCCACTCCCCGAGCACGGCACCCCCGATCGGAACGAAGACCCAGGCGGCGAGCTCGAGGACGCGAACACCCTTCATCACTGCTTGCATGTGCTTACCTCGCTGTCAGATTAGTTCGAGCTGGGAGAGCCATCGGGGAACATGGTTTTGAGACGTCTAGTCGAATCCATCGACTGCCCTCGGAGGCGTCCGCGGGCTGCAGAGGGGGTTGTCTGCTCCCCGTCATTGCCCTAGCTCGCCGAAACTGGCAATACGTAAGGCCCGAACCGTCGGCCGGTAACGTCCGCAAGGGCTGATGTGGACCATCTGGTTTGGACCTCTTGCCTACCACCTCGCACTTGCTAAATGAACGATCATACGTTACCGTACGACGTGCCCGCTAGGCAACGCAAGCAGGAGGGCCGATGGGGAACGCCAAGGAGGAAGAGCCGGTCGAGGAGGAGCCGGGTTGGGCGCCTCCAAGCGGTCTTATTCGCCTCACTGTGTCTGAGGCTCGGGCCGCAGCACAACAGGCCGGGATCAAAGCGTCGTTGGAGGATCAACCGATCTGGCACGCCCTCCTTGTGCGACCTGATGTGGCGTCATCGATCTATCGGCTAGTGACAGCGCAGCTCTTCAACGACCGCTTGTCGCCGCGGCTCCGCGAGCTTGCAATCATGCGAATCGCCTGGGTCACAGGGTCTAGCTTCGAATGGACCCAGCACTGGCATCTCGCTCAGAGGATCGGAATTCCTGAAGACCTGATCAGAGCGACAAGAAATTGGTCCGCTAGTTCCCTCTTTGATGCACGCGACCGATGTGTCCTCGCAGCAGCCGATGAAATCTCCGCCATTGGAGCAGTCTCGAAGGCGACCTGGAAGCGGATGGCGCAACTACTCGAAGACGACGAGTGTATTGACGTCACCCTCGTCCTTGTCACGTGGTCCTTCGCCTCCGCCATCCTGCGGTCGTTCGATGTGCCGCTACCCGACTCGATGCGTCCGTGGCCCCCCGATGGGCGGTCGCCCGGGGATTGAGGAGCGCAAACTTCCTCGCGTCGTTATGCATTTGGTTCCTCGAGCAAATATTGGGAGCGTGCGATGGGATATGGCAGGATGCAGGGTCGGGTCGCTGTGGTCACCGGTGGTTCGCGTGGAATCGGCCGAGCCACCGTCGATCGACTAGTCAGCGAGGGAGCGAGAGTCGGGATTATCGGCCGCTCGATCAGTTCGCTCAACGACGTCACGGCTTCTCACGGTGAAAGGGTCGTGATCGTGCGTGGCGACGTGACCGACAACGCCGATCTCGACCGGTTGTTCGTGACAACCGTTGATCGCTTCGGTCCAATCGACGCCCTCGTAGCGAATGCCGCCTCCGAACATCTCGTTGCCTGTGAGTATGCAACGAGCGAGGACTTCGACCAACTCTCGAACGCCGTGCTCAAGAGCGTGTTCTTCACTGTCCAGCGGGCTCTTCCCCATCTCAGTGCGCCAGCATCCGTTGTACTGGTCGGTTCTATCGCCCCAGAGATGGGATTATCCGGCAACACGATCTATCAAGCCGCGAAGGCGGGGGTACGAGCCATGGCGCGAGGCCTCTCGGCAGAGCTTGCAGACCGACATATCCGGGTGAATGTGCTTTCCCCTGGCGTGACTCGTACCGGTATGAGGGCCTCTTCGGCTCCGGCGTCCGACGAGCGGGCTACGTCGTCCCTATTGGCTGAAGCAGCTGCCAACATGCGAGGCCGCATCACGTTGGAGCGGCCGGCGAGAGTCGAAGAGATCGCGGCTGGGGCGGTGTTCCTAGCAAGCGACGACTCTAGCTACATGCTCGGTTCAGAACTCATCATGGACGGCGGGGCTCCTCAGCTCTGAGCGCCTGATCAGCCGAGGCCGTAAGAAATCGGGGGTTGACCAGAACGGCTGAAGCACAGATGCACGAAGGCGTGAATGATGTTCGGCGATTCAGACATACCGAACGGCGGGCTCTATTGTCGGTGATTGAGCACTAGCGCCGACCATACGTGAGCACAGGACAACAACTAATTCGGTCACAATCGACGCTGAGCCTGTCCGACCGATATACGTCTGTGACATCGTCTCGATGAGCGCCATGATCGCCGTAGCAACCGCTTGATCGCGCATCTGGTCGGAAGGCTGGGGCAAATCGAAGTATCCCAGGTCCGTACCAGCGCGCACGATATCCGTTATGCGGTCTCGAAGCGCTCGCCAGCGGCCTCGGATCTCTGACTGCGAGTCAAGGTCAAGCTCAGTGGGCTCGCGCTTCGCAATACGAGCTTCGGCCGGGTGGCGCATTAACCACTTCATCATTGTTTCGACGACGACGGAAATCTGATGCCGGGGATCCCCGTCAGCCTTGCGCAAGTCGTTCACTACCGCGCCGTTTAGATCGTCGTACAGACGGAGAATGATCGTCCTGAGAAGTTGATCTTTAGTCGAGAAGTGGTTATAAAAGGCTCCTGGTGTGATTCCACAGGCTTCAGCGACTTCACGCATACCTGTCGAACGGAACCCTTTGTCTCCGAAGAGCCGTGCGGCCTCGCGTTCGATGGTGGCCCGTGTATCTCGTCCATCCCGGCGGGGAGCCGCGGGGGAAGGTCGAGCGAGGATATAGCGGTCATTGGTAGACACACGTTTATTCTAACGTTATTGCGCCCATTAGAGACGCGGAGCTGGCGTAACGCGGGTATTTCTGCTTGGGGGGTTGACCCCCCCACAGGTTGTCGCGCTAGTATACGTGCGTTCGTTCATATTCGGCAGGAGGCTGCCCAGTAATACCCTTGGACGACACGACTACGACTACCGTGCGTCGTTTGAGCGGCCAAGGGCGTCTTGCCCGGTACTTATTCGGAGAAGCGTTGCTATTGCGGAGGTGGAAGCGCCGATATGTTGATCGTTGAGCCCACGGATGTGTCGTACGGGTTCTGGACCGGCGGCGCACAGGGACGGCTACTCATACACCGATGCGCGAGCTGTGGTCGCTGGTTCCATCCACCCGGGCTTGTATGCATTCACTGTCGCAGTAGGGAGGTCGCCCCAAACGCAGTGTCGGGTAGAGCCACATTGGCCGCCTTTACGGTCAACTATTACGAGTGGTCTGCGCGTTTCCCGCCGCCCTACGTCGTCGCAATAGTCGAACTGGACGAGGACCCGCTGGTTCGACTGACGACCAACATTGTGAACTGCAAGTTTGAGCAGCTAAAGGTAGGCATGCAAATGATCGTCGCGTTCCGACGGGACGGTGACATGTGGCTGCCACTCTTTGAACCGAAAATGAAATGACATCACCATTTCCGGTAGGCGCCACTATCACAGGGGTTGGGATCTCTGCGGTGGGGCGCAGGCTCGGTCGCGATGGCCTTGACCTAACCATTGACGCGTGTTTGGCGGCGATCGCCGATGCTGGCCTTAACCCGGATGACATTAACGGCGTGGCGAGCTACCCCGGCGCGTACTTCCCAGCGCCGGGGTTTAACGGGACATCGACGAACGCGCTCCGTGACGCCCTTAACCTGCGCTGCAACTGGTACCTTGGAGCGTTCGAAACGGCCGGGCAGCTCGGGCCTCTCGTCGAGGCCTGCCTCGCCGTTATCTGCGGCTTGGCCGATCATGTTGTGTGTTTTCGGTCAGTCGTCGAATCATCGGCACAAGTTGGGAGGCGAGCAGCCTCACTTGCAGATGACGCTGGTACCGCCTTCATCGCGTCGCCATGGCAGGCGGCATTCGGAGCGCTCTCGCCGGCGAACTGGGTCGCAATGTTGGCGCAGCGCTATATGGCTGAGTTCGGTCTCACCCGTGAGCAACTTGCCCAAATCGCGCTCAACGGGCGCCGGAACGCGCAATCGAATCCCAGCGCGATCTATCGCGACCCTCTGACGATGTCTGACTACCTGAATTCGAGGATGATCAGCTCGCCGCTGTGTCTCTTTGACTGTGACGTCCCATGTGACGGATCTGTCGCGATTGTGGTCTCCCATGCGAAGCACGGCGGAGGGCTCCGACGACAGCCGATAGCCGTAGAGTCAGTCGGAACGGCAATGCTTGAGAGGTTGCAGTGGGACCAACGTCGTGTGCTAACCACCACCGCAACCCACGATGCCGCTGCTCACCTCTGGAACCGAACCTCGATCAAACCTGCTGACGTGGACATCGCTGAACTCTACGACGGCTTCAGCTACTTTACGCTGCAATGGCTAGAAGCATTGGGCTTCTGCCCCCATGGCCAGGCTGGCGCATTCGTGGAAGGTGGCCACAGGATCGCTCGCGACGGTCAGCTGCCGCTCAACACCAACGGTGGACAGCTGTCGGGAGGTCGTCTACACGGGCTCGGGCTACTGAGGGAGGCCTGCCTGCAGCTCTGGGGCGATGCTGGAGACTGCCAGATCGGCGGACCACGGCCCGAGGTCGCAGTGGTCGCGGCTGGCGGAGGCCCAACGGCCGCATGCATGTTGCTCAGCCATAGATCGTGACAAGCTTGGTACCCGGGTGCAGACCATGTGGCGGCGGCCCGAATGATATAGGTCATCCTAACTAGGTGAGGAAATCCTGCTATGCCGTTGCCGTCCAGCCTTCCGGAGCTGACCTTCGAGGACTACCGTTTGCGGTTCGCCGAATATTTCGACATGCACCGGGAAAACGGCGTAATCGAAGTTCGAATGCACACAACGGGACACGAGGCACAATGGAGCCTGGGCCTCCACCGGGCCATCAGCCAAATGCTCAGGGCAGTCGCCGGTGATCGCGAGAACGGCGTTCTAATCCTTACAGGCACGGGCGATCACTGGATTCATGGTCTCGATGTCGAAAGCTTTGCCACTATCGAAAGCGATGACGAAGTTTTCAAGCGCGAGAGCTACCACTACTGGTACCGCGACGGCATGAACATGCTTGAGGCTCTCGTATCTGCCGTAGATATTCCGACAATTGGAGCGATGAACGGGCCGGGCCTCCACGTCGAGCTGGGCTTGCTGTGTGACATCACCTTATGCACCCCCGAGGCTAGGTTCTTCGAGCCGCATCTGACAGTCGGCCTGGCGCCCGGCGACGGATTATTTCTAGTACTGCAAGAGCTCCTTGGGGTGAAGCGAGCGACGTATACGATGCACATGGTCGAGCGTATTGATGCTGTCCGGGCGTTGGAGTGGGGAATGGTAAACGAGATTGTTCCCTTGGACAGGTTACTAGAGCGCGCCCACGTCATTGCGAACTCGATCATGCAGCAGGACGATATCGTACGGCGTATCACCACGCAGATTGTCAGGCGTCGCTGGCGCCGTCTCTTCGCAGATGAGTTCGGCTTTCACATGGGTCACGAAATGTGGGCTTCGCTCGTGAACCGGAAGCTGATTGATCACGGTCGCTGAGAATCTTGCTCGACTGGTCGAAACGTTGGTGTGTGGCGTTTCATGGCTCTTCGGAAATGAGAGTGCAGCGGTAGTTGGGGGATGTCCGGGGCGGGGGTCCGTGTCGTTGAGCTGAGGTGGGGCCTCGGTGGGTGACGATTCAGGCTCCTACACGCTGCTTCACCAAAACCACCGAGGTGACCCTTGGCCGAGGTTACTGGCTGCCCGCCGTCTGTTGTTGCCGACACGATCATGCGCACCATCGAGTTGGGGGTGACGATCACCGACGCCGCTGTCGATGAGAAGGCCACGACGATCTTTTGTGCCCCGGTGGTGGGTGATCCACGCTGTCCAGACTGCGGCCAGGATGGTCGTTACCGCGACACCGTGGTACGGCCGCTGATCGATCTGCCGGTGGCCGGCTACCCGTTGGTGCTGAAGGTTGCCGTACCGCGCTATCGCTGCAGCACACCCGAGTGCGGGCGTGCGGTATTCAATCAGAATCTGGGCAAGCTGGCCGCCCCACGGTCCTCGACGACGCGTCGGTGTGCCCGGTATGTGTTGCGGCGGTTGATGATCGACCGCACCACCATCGCAGCGATCGCCGCTGAACTCGGGGTGTCCTGGCATACCGTCAGCTCGATCGCGATGCATGCGACCGCGGGCCTGATCGCCGCGGCCGGGCCGGATCGGCTGACCGGAGTGAAGGTGATCGGCGTCGACGAGCACCGCTGGGCGCCGCGACGCCTCGGCGCGGCAGGGTTCGTGACGCTGATCATCGATCTGACACCTGTCCGCGATCACCGTGGCCCCGCGCGGCTGCTGGACCTGGTGCCCGGTCGTTCGGCGACCGCGCTGGCGTCATGGTTGGCCGCACAACCCGCTGACTTCGCCCAAGCCGTGCAGGTCATCGCGATGGACGGCTTCGCCGGCTACAAGACCGCCGCCACCGAGGTCCTCCCCGACGCGGTCACCGTGATGGATCCCTTCCACGTCGTCGCGCTGGCCGGGACCAAGCTCGACTTGATCCGCCAACGCATCCAACAGCAGACCCTGGGCCGGCGCGGGCACACCGGCGACCCGCTCTACGGGATCCGCCGTATCGCCCGGACCCGCCTGCAGCTGCTCTCCACCCGCCAGTACACCCGGCTCAACAGCGTTTTCGATGCCGAGGAACACCTCCCGGTCAAAGTCGCCTGGCTGATCTATCAGAAGATCATCGCCGCCTACGCCGACCCGAACCGACGTCGCGGCAAGCAAGCAATGACCAGGCTGATCACCTCCATCCGTCGCGGCGTACCCGCCGGATTGGAAGAGATCGCCCAACTTGGCCACACCTTATGGCGCCGCCGCGACGATATCCTGGCCTTCTTCGACCACCACGCCTCCAACGGCCCCACCGAAGCCATCAACGGACGCCTGGAAGCCTTGCGCCGCAACGCCCTCGGATTCCGCAACCTCACCCACTACCGAATCCGCTCACTACTCCACAGCGGAGCACTCCACCAACTCGTCAATGCACTCTGATTCACGAAGAGCCCGTTTCATCCCGAGGTCGCACCGGAGCGCGACGTTAGCGAGATGGGCAAGCCCACCATGCTAAATGGTAGCGGCTCGACAGTGCACATAACCGCGCGAGGGTGTGTAACGAGCAGTGCATAACTACAGAACGTACAACCAGGATTGGAGGAGCAGATTGGACCGAAGCTGGCGGGCGTGTTCCTCTGTACGCGGTCTCAGAGCCTCCATAAACCCGAGACCGGGGGGAGGGCCGTTATAGATACGGCATCACCACTGCCTTGTTCTAATGAAGGGAATCTCGACCGCTAGATCGCAATTAGCGACTCACGACGCTAGTCGCTTGCCGGCAGCGGCTTGGCCTGCTTTGCCGACAGGGGCTCACCGCCGTCGCAGAGCGTTCCGGCGCCGGGTTTGACGACTAGAACCTCGAAGGTGTCGTCGGCCACGGCGCTGTAGCGCTTGCCGATCTGGTTGCCGCCGGCCAGACCCGCGGCCGGGGTTCCGGTCGAAGTCGCGGTGGTGACCATCGGCGCGCCCCCGCAGGAGAGCTCGACGGTGCGGGCACCGGGCCGGATGACCAGCACCTGGGTAGTGCACACCTGGCTGTAGAGGCGCAGTCCTGGCTTTAGTTCCATGTTTGTCTCCTCGAGTGTCGCGAGTATCTGATGGCCATTGGTCGCCAATCCTGCTGTTGCTCAACATAATTCGGCGACGATCTGGCGGCGGAGTACCTTGCCTGTCGGGGTGTGTGGCAGCTCGGCACGCCACACGATCTGATCGGGTGTGCGAGCCCCCCGCAGCTGCTGCCGTACATAGGCCCGCACGTCGTCATCGGGGGGCGAGGTGGCCGTCCGCGCTACCAGTACGGCCACGATGCGCTGACCCCAATCCTCGTCGGAGACGCCGACCACCGCGGCTTCCTTGATGGCGGGGTGCCCAACCAGGACGTCCTCTATCTCGGCGGGGTGGATGTTTTCTCCGCCGCGAATGATGGTGTCGTCGGCGCGGCCTTCGATGTAGAGGAAGCCGTGCTCGTCCACTCGTGCCAGGTCGCGTGTCGGGAACCAGCCCTGCTCGTCGAGTACCGAACCTTGGCCGGCGTAAGAACCCGATACCTGCGGCCCGCGCACCCACAGTTCACCGGTGCCGCCCGCAGTAACCGGGGCGCCGTCCTGGTCGCGCAGTTGCACTTCGATGCCCGGAACCGGGCGTCCGACACTGGCCAGTCGGCCCCGGACAGTCGGATCGAGCGAGGCCAACGCCTGGCGGTGATCGTCGGGCCCCAGCAGCGCGATGGTTGACGAGGTCTCGGTCAAGCCATAGGCGTTGCAGAACCCGGTGTCTGAGAAGGCCTCCATCGCGCGCAGCAGCACCGGCAGCGGCATACGGGCTCCGCCATAGGAGATCAGCCGCAGATCTGGGGTGTCGGCGGGGGTGCCGGCGAGAACCTCGATGATGCGGGCCAGCATGGTGGGCACGACCATGGCGGTGGTCACCGCCTGCTCGCGCACCAGGGCGAGCCACCGCTGGGGATCGAAGTCAGGCAGATAAACCACCCGCCGGCCGGCGTAGAGATTCGACAACGCTGAGCCAACCGCGGCGATGTGATATGGCGGCACGGTCACTAGCGCTGTATCGGCGGGCTCAGCGGCGCCGAGTTCCACGGTGGACACTATGTAGGCCAACAGGTTCTCGTGGCGCAGCAGCACCGCCTTGGGCCGCGAGGTGGTTCCGCTGGTGAACAGCACCACCGCGGCCGACCCCGCGTCGACCTCGGCAGCGGGCGCTGCTGGGGTCTGCCGTACGCGAGCCATGAACTCAGCGGTGCTGATCGCGGGATACCCGCGCGCCGCGGGCAGGTAGTCCGCGTCGCACACCACCAGCGCGGCGGGCAGCGAATCGAGCTGGTCGTGCAAACCGGTGACGCTGAGCCGATAGTTCAGCGGCGCGAACGCCGCCCCGCCCGCCGCGGCGGCGAGCATCAGCTGGGGAAACGCTATGCCGTTGCGGCCTACAAACACCAGGTTGGCCGCACCATGTTGGCGCACCACCGCCCCGGCACGTGCCACCCATTCGGCGAGCTCGGCATAGGTCAGCTGCTGCTCACCGTCGCTTAGGGCGATGCGCTCGCCGTGACTGCTGACCGCCATCTCCAGCAGTAGCGACAGACTCACAGTGGACTCCATTCGTTGCAGAACCGGTTATAGGTGGGGCTCGCCGCATCACTGGCAGCGAACGCCCAGATAGTGCGGATCGAGCTCGCGAACATGCAAATGACCGACTCCTCGACAGCCCCGGGGACTCCAGAGCCTCGGCAACTTGAAGGAGATGCGAATCCACCCGCGAAGCAAATTGGACGCAAACAGTACTGCGCGGCGTAGCTAGTGAACAGCAGCGACATCTGCGAGGGCGTGGCGCTCAGACTGTCGGCAACCAGCTTGAGGATGGGATCGGCCAGACCGATTCCCATGAACGCGGCAACGCACGCGAAGGCAACGGCCCAAACGGACTTAGGTTCGCGCCACATAGGGTGGCCGCTCCTTTTCTGTTAGTTCTGCCATTGTTTGGATCGGTTGTCGGTGCTGCTTCACATCAAGGCAAGTTGGCGGCGAAATCTGCCTTGCGCGATGTATACGACTGTACATACACTAACCCAGCTTCTATGACGTAGGACACAGTGTGACTAGCAGTGTGACTAAAGGAGATGGCGTGGCTGAGCAGTTTGGGAGGCAGAACTCATGACCACCACTGCGTTTGAAGGAGGGCAGATGCCAACCGGGACAGCTAATGATCGGTGCCCGCATTGGTGCACCCGTGATCATTCCGGAGCGCTGCACGGCACCGACTTCTATCACGCTAGCGAGACTTCGTCGATCACCCTCTCGGGCGTGGGCCGCGTCGGCCCCTCGGGCGTGGACGGCGTCGGCGGGCCGGATTGGGTCGAGGTGCAGATCGAGCAGCACCTTCCAGACGAGGCGGGCGAGCCCGCCTGGACGCCCACGATCGAGGTCGCACTACACGCCGGCGGGCGGTACCGCCTGCTCGGGCTGACCCCGGAGGAAGCCGGCCGGCTAGCGGCGATGCTGGCACGCGCCGCCAGCATGGCTGACTCGGAAAGCCCGGGCGAACCAGGCCTAGATGTACTGACCTGAGAGGTTAGGTACGCGGGTGGCGGGTGGTTGGCCGCCGAGTGCGGTGTGGCCGCAGTGATAGTAGGTGTGTAGCCAGGCGGGAAATTCGGTGCAGCGTTCGGCATCGCTGGTGTAGAGCCGGGCGTAGGCCCATTCGTCGGCCAGGGTGCGGTGGAAGCGCTCCACCTTGCCGTTGGTTTGTGGTCGATAGGGCCGAGTGCGGCGATGTTCGATCTCGCCGAGCGCATCACGGAAAGCGAATGATCGGGTAGCAGGAGCCGTTGTCGGTCAACACCTTTCGCACTGTGATGCCACATGCTGTGAACCAGGTGTTGGCGCGGATCCAGAAGGCGGCAGCGGTGTCTTTGCGTTGACATCGACATGGACCATGTCGCCACACCGGGCCGGCTCCATGCGTCGGATAACCTGCCCCGTCGAGCGGTCCAGCCAACGCAGTTTGGCCAATCCGTAACGGGTCAGCACTCGGTGCACCGTGGAGCGATGAACGCCGAGAAGGTAGCCGATTCGGGCCGGCCCCCAGCGCCGCAAGACGCGGACCTTGACGATGCGTCGCTCGGTGCGCGTTGGAGTTCGGTGCGGGCTTCGGTGTGGCCGTGAACTGCGGTCGGCCATGCCCACAGCACCTAGGGCGCGATACCGGCTAGCCCACCGCCACGCCGTCGTCGGCGACACCTGAAATCGTTCGGCGGCACGCCGCAACGGCCGACCATCCTCAACAACACAACGAGCCAGACGCAGGCGCCCGGTTTCTGACAATGGAGGCATTACGGTGAGACACGAAGACCTCCGAAGTGAGCAGTGCGTTCCTCGACAGCTCGCACTGCATCGATGAGTTGCTTGACCACATGATGGATCTTAGAGCGCGGTTTTGACTGATCGTGCCCTCGGCTCGTCGCGAATGCAGATTGTCGGCAAGATTGTGTGCGCTCACCGCTGATGCCGTCGATGGCGATGCTGCTGCGTCGGTGGTTCTGGTAGCCGCAGGTCATCTACCGCCGGCGGCGACAAGCACTTCCGCAAACCTCAATCACCTTTATCTACTAACGACGACACCGAGGCGTTCGCTCGCCGCCGCAGCGGGGCACGCCGTCGGCCACCGCTGGGTCGATCTCTTAAGCGAACGGGGGAGTAGGTCACAACCTGGGGCCTACTCGCGTGGTACTGCAACCGTCGTCCAACTGCCCTAATCGGGTGGGTCCGCCGGTGGTGGGTACGAACCCCGCAGACCTCATGCCAGCCAGTTGACGAAGTACTCGATCTCATGAGTTGCGTCGTGATCTGAGTTGGGATCCATGTTCTCACTGCACCTTTCGATTTTTTTGCCAGCCCGCTCACTGGGTAGATACGGTGTATTCGAGGTCGTCGAGGATCGCCCGCTGCGTCTTCGGCGGCAGCGTGTGGGTGATCCGCGGACCCCCGCCTTCCTGCGGGCGACAGCCTGGCGTTCAGGCATGCTCGGCGTGGCGACGATCTGGGGCGGCACCCTCGATTTCCTCGAATCCGCCGTCGTGGTGACCGGCGTCGACCGTCGACGGTCTGCAACTCGTCCTTCTCCTGGGAGATGCTGATCAGGCGACCGTTAAGGAACTGCTTGACGACGGGTTCATTGCTGGTCAGCGGAATCGCCTGTGCATCCGGTGATGCATCAAGGCAAGTTGGCAGTGAAATCTGCCTTGCGCGATGTATACGACTGTACATACACTAACCCAGCTTCTATGACGTAGGACACAGTGTGACTAGCAGTGTGACTAAAGGAGATGGCGTGTGCAGGACCGCCCAGACGAGTTGAGAAGTTCGCTGGCTGACGGCCGACGGCACTCACTTTTCGCGATACCGTTCGCGCGTAGGGGCGCGCAGCGTTGGCCTCCCGGTATCTCGTTAGCGCGGGGCTCCAAGCCCATGGAGGCGGTCGGGGGCCTCTTTGCGATGTCGGGGGACGCGGTCAAGTTCGTGTTTCGCCGGCCCTTTCAGTGGCGCGAGTTTTTGGAGCAGTCATGGTTTGTCGCGCGTGTCGCGATGGTGCCCACGTTGTTGGTGGCCATCCCGTTGACGGTCTTGGTCGGCTTTACCCTCAACATCTTGCTGCGAGATCTGGGCGCCGCGGATCTTTCCGGTGCGGGGGCTGCGTTTGGTGCGGTTACCCAGGTCGGCCCGCTAGTGACGGTGTTGATCGTGGCGGGCGCCGGTGCCACGGCAATGTGTGCCGACTTGGGTTCGCGAACGATCCGCGAAGAGATCGACGCGATGGAGGTGTTGGGGATCAATCCGGTTCAGCGCTTGGTGACTCCGCGCATGCTGGCATCAGGTCTGGTGGCGCTGTTGCTGAACAGCCTGGTGGTCATCATCGGCATTGTGGGCGGCTACATCTTTTCGGTGTTCGTCCAAGACGTTAATCCCGGCGCGTTCGCTGCGGGCATCACACTGCTCACCGGCGTGCCCGAGGTGATCATTTAGTGTGTCAAGGCAGCGCTTTTCGGTTTGATCGCCGGGTTGGTCGCGTGCTACCGCGGGCTGACGATAACCGGCGGCGGCGCCAAGGCTGTGGGCAACGCAGTCAACGAGACGGTGGTGTACGCGTTCATGGCGCTGTTCGTCGTCAATCTAATCCTCACCGCTATCGGCATCCAACTGTCGGCCAAGTAGCCCGAAGAAAGGTAAGGCCACGCCTGTGACGCTGCGAGCCGTCAATCCGCGTCTGACGCGACAACTCGAGAAGCCGTTCGGCACCCTGGACCGAATCGGCGATCACATGCTGTTCTACGGCAAGGCGATTGCCGGGGTTCCGTTCGCGGCCATCCACTACCGGCGGGAGATCGTTCGTCTGATCGCCGAAATCAGCATGGGTGCGGGAACTTTGGCGATGATTGGCGGCACACTGGCGGTTGTCGGCTTCTTGATGTTCGCCGGCGGTGGCACGTTGGCTGTCCAAGGGTATAGCTCGCTGGGCAATGTCGGCATCGAGGCGCTGGCCGGGTTCCTGGCGGCCTTTATCAACGTTCGGATTGCGGCGCCGATCGTGGCGGGAATCGGTTTGGCGGCCACTTTCGGCGCCGGGGTGACCGCGCAGCTGGGTGCGATGCGGATCAACGAAGAAATCGACGCGCTGGAATCGATGGCGATTCGGCCGGTTTCGTATCTGGTCAGCACCAGGATTGTGGCCGGGATGCTGGCGATCACGCCGTTGTACAGCATCGCCGTCATCCTGTCGTTTTTGGCCAGCCAGTTCACCACGGTGGTCCTCTTGGGCCAATCAAACGGCTTGTATCAGCACTACTTTACGACGTTTCTGAACCCGATCGACGTGTTGTGGTCGTTTCTCCAAGCCGTGCTGATGGCGATCAGCATCTTGTTGATCCATACCTACTACGGGTATTTCGCCGTGGGCGGCCCAGCCGGTGTCGGCGTGGCGACCGGTAATGCAGTACGCACCTCGCTGATCGTGGTGGTCTCGGTGACCTTGCTGGTCTCGCTGTCCATCTACGGCGCCAACGGCAACTTCAACCTATCGGGCTAGGGAAGGATGGAGAACATAGAGTGACACGCCAGCTCGGGCCCGGCCCGATTCACCGTTCTGAAGCCTCCAGCGCCGCAGCGTCTGTCGCGGCTTCGTCCGGCCGCGACTTCGGCGCACGGCCGGCCCAAGGGATTCGAAGATACCTCCGGTCGTACGCACGTCGCGTGGCGGGGTTGGCGACCATCGTGGTGGTTGCCGCCATTATCGCCGTCGCGGTGGGCCTGTTCCGCGGCGACTTCACTAAGAGTGTGGCGGTGAGCGTGGTGTCGACGCGCGCCGGCCTGGTGATGAATCCAGAGGCCAAGGTGAAGATGCGTGGCGTGCAGGTAGGGAAGGTCGCTTCAATCGAGGAACTGCCGGATGGAAAAGCGAAGTTGCACCTCGCGATGCAACCCTCGCAGATGTATCTGATTCCGGCTAATGTGCGCGTCGACATCGCGTCCACGACGGTGTTCGGCGCCAAGTCCGTCGAGCTGGTGCCGCCCGCCGATCCCTCGCCGCAACCGCTGCAGCCCGGTGCGGTGATCCAAAACAAAGACGTCACCGTGGAAATCAACACGCTGTTTCAGCAACTCACGTCGGTGTTGTCGAGTATTGATCCCGCCAAACTCAACGAAACCCTCGGCGCGATGGCATCGGCGGTCAATGGCCGCGGGCACAAGATCGGCCAGATGCTGTCTGACCTGGATGCGTTTCTGGCCACCCAGGAACCCAGTCTGCCCGCGCTGAGCCACGA
>DASQSQ010000247.1:0-5419 GCA_035642315.1 Mycobacterium sp. | reverse complement strand
GTGATGAAACGGCATCGCCGCCGACGGAATCGCCACCGTCTGCCGTCGCGGCTCAGTTCGTCGTCGAACAGGGCGGGCCGCAGATGCTGGGTGCCGGCTTCGACGAGCAGCACCTGGGAACGTGCGGTGGCGGCGTCCCCGGATACGTCGACCCTCGATACCCCGGTCAAATGCAAGCCGCGCGGCGCGGATTCGAACATGGCGCGGTTTTGGTCACGCCCGTTGAATTCCCTTCCGAACACCACGAACGCGCCGTCGTCGGTGAAAAGATCCACGCATCGGTCGATGTCGTCGGTGTCGAGTGCCAATGCGTAGCAGGCGATCAGGTCGCGGATCGCGCGGTCGTCGCTCACTGGGCCGTCGCTTCATTCAGGCCCGCCGCGGCGCCGCGCCGCAACGCCTGGGATTCCGACGCCAGGGTGATCAACTGAAAACCCTGTTGTGCCATGGCCTGACCGACCTTGCCGTCGCCGGCATGAATGCCGGGCACCAATCCGGCGGCGGACGCGGCGCGCCGGATGTCGGCGATCGCGTCGCGCACAGCCGGGTGACTCGTCGCCTTGGTTACCTCGACGCCCATCGAGATCGCCAGATCGGCGGGCCCGACGTAGATTCCGGCAAGCCCCGGCACGGCGCATATCTTCTCGACATCGGCGAGCGCCGCGGCGGTTTCGATCATCGCGAACACGCTGACCCGGGATTCGAGCGCAGCCGTGTCGTAGCCGAGGCTGGCCCGGAGTGGGCCGAAACTTCGCACGCCGGCGGGCGGGTATCGGGTCGCGGCCACCGCGGCGGCGGCCTGGTCGGCCGATTCGATCATCGCGACGATGATCGCCTCCGCGCCGGCGTCGAGCACCCGCCCGATCGGCGCCGCGTCGGCAGCGGGCAACCGCACCGCCGTGCCGATCGGCACGTGCTCGAGGCGGCGGAGGATGTTGGCGATGTCGGCGTCGTCGAGATAACCGTGTTGGGCGTCGAACCCGACATAGTCGTATCCGGCGCGGGCGAATTCCTCGGGGCCGATCGCCGTTGGCCCGGTGATCCAGCCGCCCCACACGGGTGTGCCGCGGGAAAGCGCCTGCTGCAGGTGACTTGAGGTCATTCCGCACCCGATTCGGTGATCGCGATTTTCACCCGGCCGGGTTCGGGCCGGCAGGCCAATTCGAATGCGGCCTGAACCTGGTCGATGGCGAAGGTGTGGGTCAGATAGGTTGCCAGCAGCCCGGGATGCTCAGCGGCGAATTTGCTGGCAGCATCGAGCATCCGTCGACGATCGAGCGTCACACCGGATTTCAGCGTCAAGTTGTTGCGCAGCATGGTGCGCATACTGATCGGATAACTGTCGTCGTCTGCGACGCCGAAGTAGAACACGGTGCCGCCGTAGCCGGTGGCTTCGATCGCATGGTTGAGGGTGGCGACCTGGTGACCGACGGCTTCGATCACGATGTCCGGCCGGTCCTCGCGGGCCAGTTGGCTGACCCACCGGTCGCTGGTGGCCCGTACCAAGGTGTCGACGCCGAACTTGTCGGCGATACCGGCGCGGTCGACGGGATCGATACCGGTAACATGCCGCGCGCCTGCCGCTTTCACCGCATATGAGAACAGCAGCCCGATGGACCCCTGGCCGATGATGCCGACATGGCGACCGCTGAGGTCGGGCAGTTGCTCGACGGCGTAGAGCACACAGGCCAACGGTTGCAAGCCGATGGCCTGCGCAGGAGTGAGCGCCGGATCGTATGGCGCAACCTGGTCTCCGTCGGTCACGACGCGCTCCATCAAGCCGTCGAACGCCGACGCCCAACCCACCACACGATCACCGGGCCGATGCTCGGGATGGCGGCTGGCGATGACTTCCCCGACAACCTCATGGATCGGGAAGCCGTCCTTTTCGGCGCCGCTGGGCCCGTCGTCGCCCGGAAGTGGCCCGCGCACACCGCGAAAGGCCGGCATGTCGCTGCCGCAGACCCCGGCAGCCAGGAACCGCAGCAGCACCTGGCGATCGCGCAGGGTGTCAGAAGTCTTCTCGGGGATCGATGTCCGCTCGAACAGATACGGCGCGACGATCCGGTAGGACCACATGTCAGACCTGCTACTTACTTCTTGGGTGTTGTTGTTCGTTTGGGAGGTAAGTTGTTTCGCTCACAGCCGCTACCTGTTGGGTGGTGGTGGCTTGTGTCGTGGTGGGGCAGTTCTCCACCGTCCCGGCCCGCATGGTCAGGATCCGCCTGACCTCTTGTTTGGAGGTATGGCGGGTGATGTGGGGGTCGGTGGCCCTGTCACGAATGACGCGGGCCGCATTGATCTCCGTGTCGAACACGATCCCCTGCTGCGGGCAGCCCGCAGTCTGACAGTAAACGTTCTTCCCGCGCCGCACACCGAGGTGTCCGCACTGGTGTACTTGTTGTGAGGTGTAGGCCGGGTTGACCAACGTAACCGCAGAACCTCTGCGGCTTGGCACCGACGCCAGCGCGTCGGCCAAGAATGAGCGTTGCCATGCCGCGTAGACCCGGCTGGCGGTACGACCGAATTTGCTTCTACCACGTAGACCGGTCAGGTCTTCGGCCACGATATGCGCGCTGGTGTCGACGAGATCGTGAACCGCCTGATACACCAAGTCTTTGGTGACCGCGCGATCATGGTCACGCTGGCGGGACAACTTGGTGTGACCAAGGTTGTGCCGATCGATACGAGCCGCTTTGGCGGACGCGGCCCGGGCAGTGGTGGTGTCGCCGGCTTCGGCGGCGGCCGCGGCGCGAGCTAAATGCCGGTCACGCACGACGCGTAGTTTGTTGCGGCCCTTGCCGCGGGCACGGTCACGCTCGGCGCGCGAGGCGATCATGGCGTATTGGTCGGCGCCGAACCGGCGGCCGTCGCTGGTGGTGAACACCTCGGTCACACCGGCGTCGATACCCTCCACCGCCGCCGGGTTGGGTTGTTGGGGCCGGATACTTGAGACAGCGTGGGCGGGGTAGGCGGCGATCACCGCCCAGCCGCCGCGACCGTCGCTGGTGATCTGGATGGTCGAGGTCCGCACCAGATGCTCGGGCAGCGGACCGAGGTTCAGCCGCAGCCGCGCACCGCGCGTCGGGGTCATCACCGCCAGCCACACCCGCCCGCGCTCGTCACGGGCGGTGTCGTAGGAGCAGTTGTCGGCCACAATCCGCGCAGAGCGCCGCGGCCGGGGCGTCTTGCTGGCGAACGCCTCGCGGCACTGGCGGGACAGCCACGCATCGTCGCGCCAGCGCCCGGCCTTGGCCAGCGTCAGCAGCCGTTTACGCTCCGCCTTGTCCTCACCGGTGCGGGCGTAGATTTTCGGGCGGACCTCGATCACGATCACCGCCCGCTGCCAGGCCCGAATCTTATCCACGGTGTCTTCCACGGCGGCACGCCACAACCGCTGCGGCACATTAAAACCGTCCGGGGCGTGTTCGGCCATCAACCGGTCCCGGACATGCCGCTTCGAGAGATGCGCGGTCTTAGCGCCGCAAAACCGGGCCCACACCTGGGCGCGGACACGATCCAACTCGGCGCCCATCGCCGCCAAAGCGGCGGCCTTGCCGGCATTCACCGCGCCACACACGGGCAATCGCCGGGCCACCGTGCTTGTCACGTGCGCACCGTATCGGCGGGCACCGACAGCGCCCCTCACGCTCCCACCTCCGCACTGTTGACGCCGAACAGCCCTCCTGCTGGTTGAACTCGGGCACCCACAACAACCTCGCCACCACAACCGGTATTGCACAACGGTAATCAAGAAACTCTTAACCACACGTCACCTCGACCGGCAGCCGGCTCCAGCCCCACTGGAAACTGGACGGCGGACGGAACGCCGCCTCGTCGATGATCCGGTAATCGGGCACCCGCCGCAGCCATTCTTCAACCATGACGGCAATCTCAAGACGGGCAACGTGGTAACCCAGGCAGAAGTGCTGGCCCCGGCCGAAGGCCAGCGAACGCTGGATGGGGCGGTCCCAAATGAATTCGTCGGGCTCCGGATATTCGCGATCGTCGCGGTTGGCCGACGCCAGCAGGGTGACGATCCGCTGGCCCGGCTCGATCGTGGTGTCGTGAATGGTGAACGGTTTGCGCGCCGTTCGGGCGAACCACTGCGCCGGAGCGCAGTAGCGGATCATCTCCTCGCGCGCGACGGGCACGTTAGCCTTCGCATCTGCCCGCACGGCGGCAAGTTGATCGGGATGACGCAGCAGCTCCCACAAACCGTGGGCCACGATCTTGGGTACGGTTTCGGTGCCGCCGATGAACACGCAGAGCATCTGCGTGGCCACTTCGACGTCGTCGAGCGCGCTGTCGTCGGGCAGCCGGTAGCCGAGCAGACCGTCGACCACCGGCAACTGCTCGTCGGACGTGTGGGTCCGTCGCTGCCGTACCGACGGGATGAGGTAGTCCAAATAGTTGGGCCGCGACCGCGCGGTGTCGACGCCGCTGCCGGGCTCGGCGAGGCTGCCTGCATTGACCGCGGCCAGCACCTCGGATGCCAGTTCTACTGGGATTCCCAGGAATTCGCACACCACGGAAGCGGCGACGATCCCGCCATAGTCCTGGGTGAGGTCGAATGTTCCGCGGGGCAGCAGCAGGTCGAGTCGTTCGTTGGCCAGTGCGCGGATGCGGTCTTCCAATTGCGCTGCCGCCCTTGGCCGAAACGACTTGCTGTGTGCCTGCCGCACACCGTCGTAAATCGGCGCGTCGAACACCGCGTGAAACGGCAGCGGATGCCACGGCGGGTCTGCGACCGGCCCGTCGTTGTGGTGAGCCAGCGTCGAGGCGGGCGGCAGGGTGCCTTCGGAGGCGACGAACGTTCCGTCGTTGACCGCCAGCACATCCCAGATGTCGGCGAACCGCGAGAGCGCGAACGTATCCCACTCGTCCAGGTAGTAGACCGGGAAATGCTCGCGTAAGACCTGGTAGTAGGGCAATGGATCCGCCATCACCGAAGGGTCGAACGGATCGTACGAGAAGTCCTGCATCGAAGCGACTTTCATTGCAGCGGTGACGGGGGCAGGGCTTGCAGTATCGAATCTTCCCAGCCGTCACGAAGCGCCGGGGCCACGCTCATCCAGGTGACGATCTCGGCCGGCGGGTTGTCCTGCCACGACGGATAGTGCTCGGCGAAGCACTCCCAACCGCCGTCGAGCGCCCAGTAGTGGATGACCTCGTTGTAACGGAAGGTGGTGGTGAACGAGCCCAGCCAGCGTTCGCCGGTGCGTTCCGACCACGGCACGTAGAGTCGCTCCAGCTCGCGAATGTAGTCGTCCTGGCGGCCCGGTTTGGTCTGCATGATTTCTTGAATCACCACCGAAGCACTGAAACTCGCCTCGCGCAGCGCAGCCAGCGTCTTGTTGCTCGGTCCCGGGTACATGATCCGGCCCTCCCCCGACGCTCCGATCGAAGCAAGAAATGC
>DASQSQ010000246.1:0-2304 GCA_035642315.1 Mycobacterium sp. | reverse complement strand
GGTCGAGACCCGGTTTCCCGCCGGGCGCCGATCGCGTTGATCGGTCTGGCCGATAAGGCCAGGCGCCCGGTTGTTGCGCCGCTGTTTACCTGTCTTGGTCCACCGGCCCCCGCGGTCGGGTGTGTCGCCCTCACGCAGCCTGGTCCGCGGTCGAAATTCGTCGCGTTCCAAGGATGGGACCGGACGCGCCCGTTTGGGCGCCGGTCGTATGCCCGACCAGGCGCAAACCCGGCGCAAGGCAACCTGAACAGTATGCCCTAGATCGCGGTATCGGCCAAATCCCGCCCACGGGGTGACCGGACCGGCTGATCAGCAGCGACGCCACGTGCGGCGCCGCGGCGCCGGACAGCCGGGCGATGCCTTCTTACTCCAGAGTAAGATATGTCGGCAGGACGGGCTCGACCAGCACATATGCGACTAGTGAGCCGCTGCCTTGTTGGCATTTTGCGACGAGATCCACGCTGTGCCGTTCGTCTGATTCGTCGTTTTCGATGCTGCGTAGGCGACGTCGTCGTATCACGTATCGCCACGGCCGCAAGGTAGTTGCCAGGAGGTTGGCAGGTGTCAGAGCTGACGCCGGCCCTGCCCCGCCCGCACACTGACAACTATGCGTATGGCCGACGCCGACAACCTGATCGCAATCGACTGCTTCAACGCCGCCCAGTCGGCCGGCGAGCCCGTAACCACGACGCTCGTGCGGCGAGTCGTCGACGAACTGCTTACGCACCGAACCGAATGCGACTGCGGGCACTGCGAGGCGGCGGCGATCGCACGAATCGGCGACGTGTGCAACATCGCGGCCAGCTGGCAACGAATAGTTGCCGCGGTCCCGCGCCGAGCGGCGCGCTGAACCTTCAACACCAGCATCGGATAGCCAGTTGAGTCTCAGGTTCGCCGCGGACTGCGGTATCGACCGCGCGGGGGTATCAGAATGCGTTGCGCTTGTTCTGCGACTTCATCACCGAGCCGATGCGGTTGGAAGGTGTTGTGCGCCGACCGATCTGGCCACGTGCCGGCTCAGATTCTGCACGAGTGGAATGTCATCAGGCATGTGAATGACTTTCACCCACCCAGCAGCAGCGGCCGCCGCGAAAAATCGAGGCTAACCGCGTTTAACGTGCCACATCACACGGTGCGCTGTCGAAGCGGGCACGCGCATCATGGATGTCGGAATAACGGGTGTCGGCCCAATCGATGAGGCTCGCCATCGGCTCCAGCAGCGATTGGCCCAGCGGGGACAGGCGATATTCAACGCTCGGCGGCTTGGTCGGAAAAACATGGCGGGTGATCAGTCCGTCACGCTCCAAATCGCGCAGCGTCTGGGTCAGCATCCGCTTGGAGATGTCCCGAATAGCTCGGTGAAGCTCGCTGAAGCGCTGTGGTCGCGCCGCGAGGGTCATGATCATGAGGATGCTCCACTTGTCGCCGATGCGGTCGAGCACGTCGCGCACCGGGCAATACACGGGTCCTACCGACTGGGCGTCGTCGGATTGGTATCGGCTGAAACGCTCGATCGCGGTCACTGCTGAGCTCACGGAGTCCATACGGGTTCCTTTGTTGTCACCTGGTTACAAATAACTGCCTCCTTACGGCGCAGCCCCAAGGTCCATATATTAGACCTGGTCTGGAACATAGACCAGGTCTAGAACGTAGACCATCGAGCGCTAGGAGAAAATGCATGAAGATACTGGTTTTGGGGGCGACCGGCGCAACCGGTCAGCTAATCGTCCGCGACGCCGCCGCGAGCGGTCACTACGTAGTGGCGCTGGTTCGTGCGAAAGCGGGCTCTAATTTGCCAGGAGCCGAGGTGATCGAGGGCGATGTCCGCGATGAGGGGGCCCTCGCGCGCGCGTTGAACGGCTGCGATGCCGTCGTCAGCGCGCTGGGCACCGGTATGGGCTTGCGCGAGGTCGACCTGCTGACCGTCGCGACCCGGGCCCTCGTCGCGGCGATGACCCGCGCCGGCGTCCGCCGTCTCATCTGCATCTCCGCGCTCGGAGTCGGCGACAGTCGCAACCACGGCGGCTTCATCTTCGACCGGCTATTCCAGCCGTTGCTGCTCGGCCCCGCCTATAAGGACAAGGACCGCCAAGAAGCCGCGATCCGCGCCAGTTCGCTCGACTGGGTTATCGTCCGCCCCGCCATGCTCACCAACGGCGCAGCGCGTGGCCGCATCAGGGCCACTGCCGACCTCGCTGGCGTCCACGGCGGCAAGATAGCGCGCGCCGACGTCGCTCAGTTCGTGCTCGAGCAATTGACGACCGACACCTGGTTGCGGCGGACACCCGTCATCCTGTGGTGACG
>DASQSQ010000245.1:0-8863 GCA_035642315.1 Mycobacterium sp. | reverse complement strand
AGCCGAGCGCGGCGCACGTGCCCGGCCGCATCGCCCTCCAATGCCAGCACCGAGACACCGGTGCGCAGGTCCACCCCGGCGGCGCGCTGCATTTCCGCGGCGATCGCGCCGATCACCCCGCCAAGCGCCCCGGACAACGGGGCCGGGCCGCGTTCGGTAACCGTGACCTCCAGGCCGAGTTCGCGGCACACCGAGGCCGCCTCCGAACCGATGAACCCGGAACCGATGATCAGCACCCGCCGGGGACGGGCGGCCAAAGCCGCCTGCAGCCGTGCGGCATCGGCAGTCGTGCGCAGCGTATGAACGCCCTCCAGCGCGGCTTCCTCCGCGTTGGGCCATCGTCGCGCCCGCACACCGGTGGCGATCAGCAGCCGATCGGCCGGGACCTCGCTGCCGTCAGCCAGCCGCACCAGCCGGTTGGCGCGGTCCAGGGCGGTCGCGGCCACACCGAGTCGCCACTCGGCATCCACCTGGCGCAGCCGCGGCAGTTTCGTGTGGTCGGCGGCCACCCAGCCCTTGAGGACCTGTTTGGACAGTGGGGGCCGGTCGTACGGTTCGTCCGTCTCGTCGCCGATGATGGTGAGCTGTCCGCGGAAACCTTCTTCCCGCAGGGCTTCGGCGGCGCGAAGCCCGGTTAACGAGGCACCAACAATGATGATGCGGCCGTTGTCTTTGAAGCCATTCCGGTTCATCGGCGTTGGCGTGCTATTCGGTGTCGAGCCGGTCCACGATGATTGCCTGCACCGGGCATGATGCCGCCGCCCGCAATACCCGCAAACGCTGACTGTCGTCCGGGTTGGGATCGTAGGTGAGGTTTTCTTCGCCGTTGAGCTTGAGTAGCTCGGGCGCGAGCGGCACGCATTGCGCATACCCAAGGCAGCGGTTCAGGTCGACAACGATTCGCATAACGACCTCGATCCTCGTGGCTGAAGACCTAACGCTTCGCATGGTATTGCGAAAGGTGCTGACGGCGAGACGGATTCGCCGAGCCGGTGCATGCTGGTAGCCATGACCCGAAACGAGATCACCGAGCAGATCGTCGTCGCCCGTCTGGCCAAGGGCTTGACCTGGCAAGAGTTGGCGGACGCGATCGGCCGGCCGGTGGTGTGGACCACCTCGGCGCTGCTCGGCCAGCATCCGATTCCCGCTGAGCTCGGCAAGGTGCTGGTCGAGATGCTGGGTCTCGACCAGTCGGCGGTCGCGGTGCTGGCCGTGCCGCCCATGCGCGGCGGGCTGCCCACCGCGGTGCCCACCGACCCGACCATCTACCGCTTCTACGAGGCCCTGCAGGTGTACGGCGGGGCGATCAAAGAGCTCATCCATGAGCAGTTCGGTGACGGGATTATGAGCGCGATCAACTTCAGTGTCGACGTGCACAAGAAACCCCACCCGTCGGGAGACCGCGTGGTGGTGACATTCGACGGCAAATTCCTCCCCTACGACTGGGTTGCTTCAGCAAATGGCTGACGACGCGACGGCCGACAACAGCCCGCAGCCGTCCTGCCGGCCCGTAAGGAAACCATCAACAAACGAGCGTCGCGCCTCGTGAGCGCCTAGTTTCTTTCCAATACTCGCCGTTGAGAGCGCAGTCGCTCAGTGCTCGTAAACGGATAGGATGGTGCCTTATCGATGATTTTGATCGGCTTGGCGCTCGTCGCAGTCTTGGCGGCTTACCCAATCGCCGCGCTGCTTTTTCCAAAAGAGCCGTAACTGAGCCCACACACCGGCCGCGCACCGGCCGCAATTCGTAGGGTTGTTTGCTGTGGTGACGGTTATTCTGAGTGCACTCGCCGAAGGGATCCATTAGATGCGTGGTACGGCCTACTTCGAGCCCGACTGGCGGCGCGAGCAGCTGCGGACGAATTTGTGGCTGGTACCGATCGTGCAAACGGTGGGGATCGTCCTGCTGTTTATCCTCACCTACGCGATCGATCGCACGGCCTACGACGGAATCATCACGCTGCCGTCGTGGGTGTTGAACGGCAGCGCCGACTCGGCTCGAGCCGTGCTGGCCACGATCGCCGCGGCGATCATCACCGTGGTCGGCATCGTCTTCTCGATCACCATCGTGGCCCTGACGCTGGCCTCGACGCAGTTCGGGCCACGGATGCTGCGAAACTTCGTCCGCGACCCGGGAACTCAAGTCTCGTTGGGGACTTTCGTCGCCTCGTTTTCCTACGCGACGATCTCGCTGGTTTCGGTGGGTGGCGGCCCGCACGGCGATTTCGTTCCGCATCTGTCGATCACGGTGACGTTCATTCTGACGTTGGTCGACGTGGCCGTGCTGATCTTTTTCTTCAACCACATCGCCGCGATGATTCAGCTGCCGGTGGTGATCGCCCGCATCGCCGAAACGTTGGCTGTGGAGATCGCCAACCTGGATCAAGGAGAATCCTACGGTGTCGGTGCGGCGCGGGGTCCGTCGCGCGAGGAGTTGTTGGAGAAGCTGGCCGAATCGGGTGCCCCGATCCGCACGCCGAACAGTGGCTATCTTCAGGTCATTCGTCATGACGTACTGCTGAAGATCGCTACAAAGGCCAACGCGGTGGTCCAGTTGCCCTACCGCCCCGGGCATTTCCTGGTTGCCGGCCAGGTGATGGCCTGGGTGTGGCCGCCGGAGGCGGCCGAAACCGTCGCCCACAAGCTCGCACTCGGGCATGTCACCGGCGCGTATCGCACGCTGCCACAGGACATCTCGTTTGGCTTCGATCAGTTGGTCGAGATCGCTCTGCGTGCGCTGTCGCCGGCGGTCAACGACACGTTCACCGGAATGACGTGTATCGACTGGATCGCCGACTGCCTGTGCCGGATCTCCGTCTCCTGGCGTCCGCAACGGATCCACCGCGACGCACAGGGCAACATCCGCGTCATCGCCTTCGTCGCCGACTTCAATCGGCTTGTCGAGCGCACCTTCGATACCATCCGCCAGGCCGCAGCGGGTATGCCCGCCATCATGATTCGGCAACTCGATGCCCTCGCCAAGGTCATCGAGCAAACCCCCGACCGCAAACGCCGGACCGTACTGCTCCGCGAAGCCGACGCGATCCAGCGATTGAACATGGCCACGGTCAGCGAGCCGACCGATCGCGACGACGTCACGAGTCGCTACGAGGCCATCATGGCACTGGTCGACCCCAACGCGCCGCCTCGGCCGGCTGAATTCAAATCGATCGGCGACAGCAACGGCGACGGATCCCACTACGACAAGGCCGCGCCCGCGGTCTGAGTCACCCCGACCGTCGTCAGCGGCAGCGGCTACAGTCGCGCTCGTGACCAACGAACTGAAAGCGGATCTTGTCCTTTCCGGTGGTGGCGTCAAGGGCATCGGGCTGGTCGGCGCCGTCGTCGCGCTGATGGAAGCCGGCTACGCCATTCAGCGTGTCTCCGGCACGTCAGCCGGCTCAGTCGTCGGTGCGATCCTCGCCGCCGGTACGAAGGGCGCTGAGCAACTGACGCCCGACGAGGTCAAGCAACTGGCGATGACGGTGCCATATCGCAAGTTTCTCGATCCCACCCCTATCACCGGAATTCCACTGCTCGGTCCCGCGTGGGGTGTGCTGGGCGAAGAAGGTATCTACAAAGGAGATTTCGCGCACGACTGGATCCGTTCACAGCTGGAGAACCTGGGGGTACGCACGTTCGGGGATCTGGCCGTCGACGACGACCGCCTGTTACCCCAGCGGCGCTACAAGCTGGTGGTCACCGTGGCCGATGTGACCACCGGACAGATGGTGCGCCTGCCATGGGACTATCACAGGCTCTACGGGCTGGACCCCGACGAGCAGCCAGTCGCCGATGCCGTCCGCGCTTCGATGTCGATTCCGTTCTTTTTCCAACCCGTCAAGCTGACCAGCACCAGCGGCCTGACGTCCACCCTGGTTGACGGAGGGCTGCTGTCGAATTTCCCGATCGACTCCTTTGCCCGGGTAGACAATAAACCGCCACGCTGGCCCACGTTCGGTGTGACTGTGCTGCCGAATCTTCCGCAGGGCAATGACAAGCTGATTCCGGGGTTGGCGCCACTGCGGTGGTTTGGAGGAAGTCCCACCCTGCTGGAAGACCTGGTGACCACGATGATCGTCGGCCACGATCAGGCCTACCTCAACCAGCCGTGGGTCAGCGCCCGGGCGATCCGCGTCGATTCGACAGACGTCGGCTTTCTCGACTTCAAGATCTCTCAGCAGCAAATGGATGCGCTCTACGGGCGTGGCCATCAAGCGGCGGAAACTTTCCTGTCCTACTGGAATTGGCAGGATTACCTCAAGAGCTATTGGGTTCCCCGATAACGGCTAAACCCCGAACTCGTTTGCCATTCCGTCGATTCCGGCGCGGATGGCGGCCAGAGCTTCGGCCCGAGTCCGCAACTTCGTCGCGGCGTGCGCGGGCTGCTTGAGCGTGGCGAATTCCCTTGCGGCTTCCTCGGCCCGGCTGAGCACCATGTCGGGCAGCACGATTTCGTCCAACCAGCCTGCGGCTATTGCGGTTTCGCCGAAGAACGTCTTGGCCAGCCCGGCGGCTTGCTGGTAGGCAGACCGCGTCAGCCGCAGCTTCATCACCTCGAGCGCCGCGTACGGGATCGTCATACCGATCGCGACTTCGTTGGCCTGGACGTTGTAGGCGGGCGCCGCCACCCGGTGATCGCCGCTGGCTAGCAAGAACGCACCCATCGCGATGGCGTGGCCGGTGCAAGCCATCACCACCGGCTTGGGGTAGGACAGCAGCCGGTGGGACAGCTCGAAGCCGCCCTTGAGCATGTCGATCGCGGGCTGAACCTCGCCGGACGTCAGGACTTTCAGGTCGAACCCGCCGCTGAACACCCGCGCGTTGCCGGCGATCACAATGGCGCCGACATCGTCACGGTCGGCGTGATCGAGCGCGTCGTTCAGGGCCCGCTGCATGCTCGGGCCGAGCACGTTGACCTTGCCGTCGTCCAACGTGATGAACGCGACGGACTCGTCGAGGCGGTAGCTGACCGGGCCGGTCATACCGCCCGCTCGCCGCGGTGCTTGCCCAGCTCGGCTTCGGCGTCACCCCACCGCAAAGTCACGTCGGTCGGTGGCGCGTCGATCTGACGCAATCGGTACCGATCCTTGGTTTCCTCGATCGCACGGTTCATCCGTTCGATCTCGCTGCGGAAGACGTCCGCGCGAGTTTCCTTGGTGGCGTAGTGAAAATAGGTCAGCAGGGTGCGTAGCAGTTCGAGCTTCTCTTTTTCCCGCTTGGCCAGGTTGTGGGTCGTCATCAATTCGATCCGCTGAACCGGCGGCAGCGCAGCCCAATCCAGCACGACCTTGGTTTCGAACGGACGCCGGCGCCGCTGCCACAACTTCCAGCCGCGGGGCGTCTCGACCCGGTCGTAGTAGGTCACCGTGCCCGGGAAACGGGACTCGATGGCCTCGCCGAGCTCGGTGCGGTCGAGCGCCGAATCCCATACCGTGCGCCACTCCTGGCCGGGCGCCAGCGTCGGCAATTGGCGGGGGAGTTGCAGCTCAACGACATCCGCGTAGCCATCGGTGGCGTTTTCATATTCGGCGACGGTCGGTGGGTGCGGGAACGTGAACGAGACGTCGTAGGCCGAGGTTTTCCCGAAGTTCCGCACGACGAGTTCGATCACATGCCAGTCGGCAGCGTGCGGCTCCATGAACATCCCGACGTGTGGGCGGGTCTCTTCGGTTGCTGACCGACGGTTACGCCGATTTTGTACAGCGGTGTACATGAGCGCGATTACGCCGAGTAGCAGTAGTGCCCAGACAGCCCATGCCAACCACGTGCCGGACGTTGCGCCCGTCACCTGGTGCCACCGGTCTTGGATCCAACCCATGGAATCCACGCCTCCGTCTATACCACAGCGCTTACGGGCGAGAAAATTCGCTGGCGCGCCCGTAAATGCTCGTTTACCCACCCATAAACATTCGCCACTGATCGAGATCAGAGACGCGATATACATAGTTCGAACGCTTGACCTCTGACAATGAGGCACTCGGTTCGAGTGAATACCAGTGTCCGGGAAATACCGTCGGATCACCAGGCAATTGGGCAAGCTTTTGCAGGCTGCGGAACATCTCGTCGGAGTCGCCGCCGGGAAAGTCGGTGCGGCCACAGCCCTCCAAAAACAGCGTGTCGCCGGCAACCAGCCGGCCGTCGAGCAGAAAGCATTGGCTGCCCGGCGTGTGGCCAGGGGTGTGCAGCAGCTCGATGTCGATGTCGCCGACGCTGACCTTGTCGCCATTCTCATGCTGGGTGAGGTCGCCCATGCTGATCCCGGTGATGCGTGAAACAAACACCGCCTCTTGCGAATTGACGTGGACGGGAACGCTGACGCGCTCCATCAGTTCGGCCAGCCCTTTGAGTTCGAAGCCCATCATCGATCCGCCGACATGGTCGGGGTGGTGGTGGGTGACCAGCACGCCGGACAGGCGCATGCCGTCGGCCTCCAGCGCGTCGACCAGGTCGCCGGCCGCGTACGCCGGGTCGACCACCAGGCAGTCGCCGGTTTGACGGTCGCCGATCAGGTACGCGAAGTTGCGCATCTGCATCGCGATTCCGTCGCCCTTGGCGAAGTCGCGGCCGGAGAGCAATTGGCGGAAGTACAGCCGGTCGGAATCAGGCATTCACTCAGCCTATGGCCCCGGGCGCGCACGCATCGTCGTGGTATCGCATAACCGCTGCGTTTGGCGCGCTCGCAGCCCAGGTTGTACCCTCTTTTAGGCCCGCGGCGCGGCTTGGCTGATCGCTACGGGTGCGGCCCCCTTAGCTCAGTCGGTAGAGCGTTTCCATGGTAAGGAAAAGGTCAACGGTTCGATTCCGTTAGGGGGCTCGGCGGACGCCGAGCAGGCAGGCGGCCCAGCAAGGCGGCTTAGGCCGCGAGGCGATGTAGCTCAGTCGGTTAGAGCGAACGACTCATAATCGTTAGGTCGCCGGTTCGAGTCCGGCCATCGCTACAACAGAACAACGACCCCATCACCGAAAGAGAACCGACGTGGCCTCCAGTACCGACGTACGGCCCAAGATCACCTTGGCGTGCGAGGTGTGCAAACACCGCAACTACATCACGAAGAAGAACCGTCGCAACGATCCCGACCGCCTCGAGCTGAAGAAGTTCTGCCCCAACTGCGGCAAGCACCAGGCGCACCGCGAGACGCGCTGACGCCGCCCGCGAGCTATTACTGAGACAGACTAGGTAGGTTCTAAAGCCGTGCCGTTGGGCCGAGACATCGTCGGAATGCACTACCGCTACCCCGACCATTACATCGTGGAGCGCGAGAAAATCCGCGAATACGCCGTCGCCGTCAAAAATGACGATGCCCCCTTCTTCGAGGAGAAGGCCGCGGCCGAGCTGGGCTATGACGGGTTGGTGGCGCCGCTGACCTTCATCTCGGTATTCGGCTACAAAGCCGTGGCGGCGTTCTTCGACCACGCCAATATCGCGACAGCAGACGCGCAGATCGTGCAGGTTGATCAGACGCTGAAGTTCCTGGCACCGATCAAGGTCGGCGATCGCCTGCATTGCGACGTATCCATTGAGTCGGTACGGACCGCCCACGGCACCGACATCGTCGTGACCAAGCAAACCGTCACTAACGAAGCTGGTGATGTCGTTCAGGAGACTTACACGACCCTGGCGGGCCGTGCCGGCGAAGGAGAAAAGGGTTTCAGCGATGCCACTGCGTGAGTTCAGTTCGGTGCAGGTCGGTGACCAGCTTCCCGAGAAGGTCTACCCGCTGACCCGTCAGGATTTGGTGAATTATGCGGGAGTCTCCGGTGATCTCAACCCGATTCACTGGGACGAGGAAATCGCCAAGATCGTCGGCCTGGACACGGTGATCGCGCACGGCATGCTGACTATGGGCCTGGGCGGGGGCTACGTCACGTCGTGGGTCGGCGACCCCGGGGCGGTCACCGAGTACAACGTGCGGTTCACCGCCGTGGTGCCGGTGCCCAACGACGACAAGGGCGCCGAGATCGTGTTCACCGGCAGGGTGAAGTCGGTCGATCCCGACTCCAAGTCGGTGACGATCGCCCTGACCGCCACCACCGGCGGCAAGAAAATCTTCGGTCGGGCCGTCGCATCGGCGAAACTGGCTTAAGAATGGCGATCAATACCGACGTCCTGGGAATGGTGTGGGACTACCCGGACAGCTACGTGGTGGGCCGCGAGAAGGTGCGGGAATTCGCCAAGGCGGTCAAGGCCGACGACCCGGCCTGCCTGGATGAAGCGGCCGCCGCCGAACTCGGATATGCCGCCCTGGTGGCGCCGCCGACTTTCGTCACGATCCTTGGGCAGCTGGTCCAGGCCGACTTCATGCGCAAGGTCGACACCGGCTACGAGACGATGCGGATCGTCCAGGTCGACCAGCGGTTCGTCTTTCACAAGCCGATCCTCGCCGGCGACGTGTTGCACGCCCGGATGGAAATTCACTCCGTCACCGAACGATTCGGAGCCGACATCGTGGTGACCAGGAACACCTGCACCAACGACGCCGGCGAGGTCGTGTTGGAGGCCTACACCACGGTGATGGGTCACGAAGGCGACGATTCCGTCAACATCAAGTGGGACATGGAGAGCGGGCAGATCGTCAGGACGGCGTGAATTAGTACCTGACACCTGCTCCGATGTACACTCGGACCTCGGGGTTTTCCCAGTACCAGCGTGTTTTTCCGTCAGGTGGCGAGCGCGCGCGTCGGGTAAGGCCGCGACACGCGCAGGTTGGCCTGCCAACCTGCGAAGGGGCGTAGCTCAACTGGCAGAGCAGCGGTCTCCAAAACCGCAGGTTGCAGGTTCAAGTCCTGTCGCCCCTGCAATGGTGGACACTGGAAGGTGACCACCACGCACACGATTGAACGAAGGAGCATGCGGTGAGCG
>DASQSQ010000244.1:0-3842 GCA_035642315.1 Mycobacterium sp. | reverse complement strand
TCGGCTGTTGGGTCATAAGTCCAACGCTAGCCCGGCTACGACGCAGACCGCCACCCGATAAACGCCGCTTGCCATATACCCCCAGGGGGTATATGTTGATCGTGTTCGTCCTCGATCAGAAAGGTGAAGAAGATGGCAAACGAGGCAGGAACGCTGTTGACCTGTGGCCACGACGGCTGCGGCTGCCGGGTTCGGATCGAGGTCGAGTGCCACTGCGCCGGCGCGGACCAGCCGTACCGATGCACGTGCGGCGACGAGATGGTCGCCGTCGGCTAGCGCACGCCCTCTTTGGCGTAGACCACCCGCAGCACGTGTCCGAGTTCGGGCCCCATGACCAATTCGGCCAGGGTGCACATCGTTGCGACGTACTGCGGGCCGTGAGGCGGTCGCGCGTCGCACAGATGATGTGCGATCTCGTGTAGCACCACCAGCTCACGCATCGCCCAATCCGCGGTATCGAGGTCGGGAACCGCGATGACGCCTGTGCCGTCACGGTTTTCGTAGTGAGCCGCGGTGGCGGCCCGCCGCGCCCGGACCGTCAGCGGGGCCACCTTGGACCACCGTCGTCGCACCGCCGGCAACGCCAGCACGTCGTCGACGTAACGCTGCACCGCGGAGACCGACCCGAACTTCGCCTCCGGCGGCAGCGTCAACTGCCCGCCGAAGAATTCCACGCTGCCTGAGCCGTGTTCGGCGGCGCGGTCGAAGAGCGTGCGGACGAATTCCTCGGCGGCATAGACCTTCGCGCGCTGCGAATCCCGCGGAGCCGACCCCTCGGCGTTCACCGCTCCAGCGCGCTCCGCGCCCCGGAGAGTTCTGGGCCCGATCCCAGCCGCGCCCGCTTCCCGGCCCGGTCCCCCGCCCGCCGCGCCGCCGACGAATACCCCGCAGAGGCCCGGCTGGCCTGCCAGGTGCCCCGCGCCTTGGACGCGCTGCGATAGTGGTCGCGGAGTTCGATTTCCTTGTCCCGCAGCGCGATAGCAGTTCCCGGTGGGCGACGGCGATCCTTCTTCGCTTCTCGTTGGGTCTGCTCGCGGGCCTCGACCAACCGCTGACCGATCCGGGCGCCGAAAGCGAGCTGGAAATTCAGGCGAGCGGTGATCGTCGGGGTGGGCCGGTGCGAACCCGACGAGATGTAGCCGTCCGATGCGCGCACCATCTGAACCACCAGGCTGGCATACAACGCGTGGGTGGCGTCGATGTCCTCGGCAAACCCGTAGGCGTACACGAACGTCGAGTTCGATGCCACGTCGCAGCGCACGTCGTTGGCCGACGCGATCACGACGAACAGCTGCACATATGTCCGCAATCCCCTGGCGCCGGCCGCGCCGATGGTGATGGTGCGCTGGACCGGCGTCTGCGCGGGTGTGCGCTTATCCGCATGCGAGCGCGCGACAGCCAAGTCGATGGACGTCGCGGTGGCCAGCCGTTGTGCGGCCGCCATGAAGGCCTCGGCCTCGTGGGCGTTGTCGGTGCCTTCGGCCTGACGCAACAGCGCGGCGATGCGCGCCAGCATCTTGTCGTCAGTCATGCCACCAAACTAGAGGAACCGTACGACTTTCCGATGCGGGCCCTCACAGTCTGGCGTTGATCCACGAGACCACATCGTCGAGGACCTGATTGCGCTCCGGCTCGTTGAACACCTCGTGATACAGGCCGGGATAGATCTTCAGCTCGACGTCGGAACTGCCCACGGCCTCGACCAACTGGCGGCTGCCGTCGACGGGGATCAGCCTGTCCTCGGACCCGTGCACGACCAGCAGCGGCGCGGTCAACGAGGCGGCCCGCTGCGGCATCGTCTCGCCGACCGTCAGCAACGCGCGGGCGATGCCCGCGGGAACCTTGCCGTGATGCACCAGCGGGTCGGTGTTGTAGGCATTCACCACCGCCGGGTCGCGGGATACCGCGCTGGTGTCGAGTTCCTGCAGCGGTAAACCGGGCGCGATCGCGCCGAGGGTCTTGGCGACCAGCACCAACAGCGGCGAAACGGCCGACTGCGCGGCCACCGCCGGTCCGGACAGCACCATCAGGTCGTAATCGTCGGGGTGTTCGACGCCGTAGGCGAACACGATGCCGCCACCCATGCTGTGGCCGAGCACGATGCGCTTGGACCCGGGATGCTCTCTGGTGGCGATCCCGACCAGGGTGTCGAAGTCGCCGGTGTACTCGGAGATGTCCTTGACCAGCACCCGCTTGCCGCCCGAGCGACCGTGCCCGCGGTGGTCAAGCGCGTAGGTCACCAGCCCGTCCTGACCGAACCGCTCGGCGACGTGATCGTAGCGACGGGCGTGTTCGCCGAGCCCGTGCGACAAGACGACCACCCCGCGCACCGGCACGTCGGGCTTCCAGACGTCGTACACGATGCGCACGCCGCCGACGCCATCGAAAGTTCGTTCGGTACGGGTGGTTGTCATCAGGGGCAGCGTAGACCTCGGGTGTCGGATACGGTGCGTAAGCTCGCTCGGGTGAGCGTGCTCGCCGAGGACTTCGCCGGTGACGATGATCCGGATTTCGCTGCCGCCGCGGAGCCCTACCGGCGTGAACTGCTCGCACATTGCTACCGGATGACCGGTTCGTTGCACGACGCCGAGGATCTCGTGCAGGAGACATTTCTTCGCGCTTGGAAGGCCTACGACCGTTTCGAGGGAAAGTCGTCGGTGCGCACCTGGCTTCACCGTATCGCCACCAACACTTGCCTGACCGCGCTCGAGGGCCGGGCTCGCCGGCCGTTGCCGACCGGGTTGGGCGCGCCCAGTTCGGATCCGGCCGGCGAGTTGATCGAACGCACCGAGGTGCCGTGGCTCGAACCGTTGCCGGATGCGGCCGATCCGTCTGATCCTTCTGCGATCGTTGGTACTCGCGAATCGGTGCGGCTGGCGTTCGTGGCGGCGCTGCAGCACCTCTCCCCCCGGCAACGCGCGGTGCTGGTGCTGCGCGACGTGCTGCAGTGGAAGGCCGCCGAAGTGGCCGAGGCGATCGACGCCAGCACGGCCGCCGTGAACAGCCTGCTGCAGCGCGCGCGTTCGCAACTGAAAGCGGCCGGGCCGAGCTCCGAGGACCGGTTGGCCGCGCCGGATTCGGCGGACGTACAGGACCGCCTGACGCGCTACATCGCCGCCTTCGAGGCCTACGACGTCGACCGGCTGGCCGAGATGTTCACCCGCGAGGCGATCTGGGAGATGCCACCTTTCGTCGGCTGGTATCAGGGTCCGCAGGCCATCGCCGCGCTCATCCACCAGCAATGCCCCGCGGAGACGCCCGGCGATATGCGCCTCATCCCGCTAACCGCCAACGGGCAGCCTGCAGCTGCGATGTACATGCGCGACGGCGAGCGCCACCTGCCGTTCCAGCTGCATGTGCTGGACATGGGCGCCGACGCGGTGTCCCATGTGGTCGCTTTCCTGGACACCACGCTGTTCGCGAAATTCGGCCTGCCAGCACACCTTTGAGCGTCTGTCCGTCCACCGGAGAGTTCCCGTTCACTCACGCAGGGGCGAACGATGCGAGTCCGATCCGCCTGTACTTGCCCATGAGCCGCTCGTATTCGCGGCGATTGCGGGCCCGTGGCGTGTCGGTGAATCGAGCACGCAGCTAGCGGTGCGCCAACTATTTCGACGAGAGTTTCCGCCAACTAACAACCGCAACCACGATCCCGATCAGCACCGTGATCGGACCGGTGACGGACCAGGTTGTGGTGTTGCTCATCTGGCTACCACCAAGCACTCCGAATCCCTGGAGCGCCCAGATCAAACCGAAGAACGCGAGGATCAACCCGACCGCGAATGTGACGACGAAAGTCCTTCTCATGTCGGGATCTTACGCGCGATTTGGTCACTCCGGTC
>DASQSQ010000243.1:0-7973 GCA_035642315.1 Mycobacterium sp. | reverse complement strand
AGCAGGACGCGGGCCGCGCCTGTGGTGTCCGCAACCGTGCGGAGCAGAATCTTGGCCAAGCCGTCCGGGGTCCGGGCTTTTGGTAGCGCGCGCACGACCTGGTGCACGCCGACGGCATCGATCCCCGAGGCCACCTCGACGAGTTCGCGGCTGAGTAGCCACGGATGAGCCTCCGCGAGCCGCTCTGCGCGCACCGCGATGCCCAGACTCAGGTAGCCCTGGTATGCCGACCGCAGCCTGCGCCCAAAAAGCGTCGGCCGACCGGTCTGGGCGTTGAGGTTGGCGGCCTCCTCGTGGGCGAGCGCGCTAATCAGCGGGAGCTGGTACTCCGCCGCGAGCTCGATCGCCTGGGTAAGGAAGCGCTCCGCCTTGCTGTGCTGCCCGCGCGCTCGCGCCCAGGCACCTTCGATCAGCGCAAAAGGTGCCGCGTAGTTGGCCGGCGCGCCCGCTGCCCAATTACGGTGCAGCGCTAGTGCGTGGCGCACCGATTGGCGGGTCGAGCGATCATTCGGCGCAGCCTGGATCCTGCTCAAGGCACTGATCAGATGGACGAGCTGCAAAGTGACGGTGCCCGCCACGCCGGCGAGATGCTGGTTGGCCTCATCGGAGACGCGGATCGCGCCGACGTAGTCGCGACACCAAAAGTGCAGGCCTTGTTTCACGTTCATGGCTACGCTCAAGGCCACGCCGTCGCCCTCTTGGCGGGCCGCCGGCAACGCCTGCCGCTCGTCGTAACCGCTCTCGCCGGCGAGCAGGAAGGGATCCTCGCTGCGGCCCATCAAATTGAGGCAAAGTTGCTGCACAGCCTGGCAAAGCGCGCGGGGCGCCGGTTGGGAACGTATCTCGGGGATGAGGGATTGGGCGAGAGCGTCGATCTCCGCCATGGGCCGGCCGACCCAGAATGACTGAGCGAGCAAGATCGCGGCCAGGAAACCGGCGTACTCCCGGTCACCCTGGTCGAGTGCTTCCTCGACGGCTTCGCGCAGCTGGCCCAGTCCGTCGCGAACTGGGTGCCGCCAGTGGCGGATGAAGGTCAGGTAGTAGAACAGCGTCTCCGGGCGGGCGTCTCGGAACTCCGTCTGCTCCGTGAGCCGCAGGCCAACCTCACCGAAGCGCTGGCTACCCGTGCGGTCGCCGGTCATGACCAGCAGCAGGCCGCAGCTGGCGAGCACCGTGGGCGAGGTGGGGGTATGGCCGTGGGCCAACAGAAGCTTGAGCTGCTTGCGCACGATCAAGGGGAAGAGATTCGGCCGAAGGATGTAGGACAGGCTGCGCAGCTCAGAGAGGATCCGCTGGATTTCGATGACACGCCGGTCCTGGCAATGCGGTAACTCCAGCAGCCGTTCGGTGGTCCAGCGGCGCGTTGCGAGCTTAATCCCCATCAGCGAGTTGGCCATCCGGGGTTTGCCCGCAGTGCTCGGCAGCGCCTCGCCGCGCTCCTCGAGCGCCCGCAGCCCCGTTTCCAGCGCCTCCTGCAGGCGGTTCTGCGCCACCCGGCCCTTGAGCCGCAGGTAGGCGAGGCGGGCGCAGTCGGCCGGCTCTCGCAGAACGTCCTCGGCCTCGTCGAGCAGCCCATGCAGCGCCTCCGCATCGCCCACCAACAGGGCGGCCTCCGCTGCGTCAAGCTGCAGCTCCCTGGTCAACGAGAAGTGCGCAGCCCACCGCGATTCACCGAGCAGACCCAGACCGTTTCGGCAGTACTCGAGGGCCAATGGGAACGATGCCTGCGCACGAGCCTTCCGCGCCGCGCGGCGCAGCACATCGACGAAGTGGATGCGCTCGTCGTCGGCCAGCTGGTAACCGCCGATGCCGACATGGCGGGCGGCCTCGAACAGCCGATCGTCGCCGTGCTCGGCCAGCCGACGACCGATCCGCAGGTGCGTCTCGCGTTGGGCGTCATCGGACATGCCTTCCCGCGCAGCCTCGGCCACCCGGTCGTGGCTGAAGCGGTATCGAGCCTCCCGGCTGATCGCGTTGGCGATCCGCTGGCCATGGCTGTCGACGGCCTCGAGCAGGCGAAGTTCAAGACTTGACCAGAGTGCCTGGGCCACCACGTCGGCCGGCTGCGCAGCCGCCGCCGTTGCGTCGGCGAGGTCGAACTCGCCACCGATGCACGCCAGCGAACTCAACACCTCCCGGTCAGTCGTGCGTAGTTGGTCGAGGTACTGGCCGAGGAACTCGGCGGCCGTGGCAGTGATCTCGATCGACGTGAGGACGCGCAGGTCCCAAGTCGGGCGCCCCCCGACGCCGACGGCGGTGAGTGCACCCTCTCGTTGCGCGCGGTACAGCAGCTGACGGACCTGTAACGGGTTGCCCTGGGTTCGGTGATGAAACTCAGCTGCGACATCGCCTAGCTCGACCCCGCGGCCGCACACAGCTTCAAGCAGCGCTTCGAGATCCTCGCGTGACAGCGGGGCGAGGTCGATGCGCCGGAGGCTTTCTGACGTCAGGCCGGCTGAGGTCGGATCGAACTCGCCCGCGCGATGCGCTCCGAGGACGAGCACGTTGCGGACCGACACCGTCAACAGTTCGGACAGCAGCAGTAATGAATCCCGGTCAGCCCACTGCAAGTCATCGATTGCCAGGACCACCGTTCGGTAGGACGCGGTGGTGGACAGCAAGCGGATGGCGGCGCGCTGCAGCCGGCGGCGAGCATCCGCCGCATCAAGATCAGCCGCATGCGTGGGCTCGCCGAGCACCTGCGCCAAATCGGGCACTAGCGCCTCGAGGATGCCGGTCAGCGCCGACATCTCGCTGACTAGGTCGGCACGCCAACGGTCACGCTCAGCCGGGCCGGTGGCCTCCATGCTCCGGACGATTGAACCAAGCGCGCCTCCCAGCGCCGAGTACGGCGCTGCCGCGCCGTCCTGGTACCTGCCATAGGCAAATACGCAGTTACGCCCGGAGACCTCGACCCCGAACGCCTGCATGAGCGTCGACTTGCCTACCCCTGGCGTCCCGCTGAGCAGAGTGCATCCTCCACCGGCGCGTCCAGCCTCTTCCACCGCGGCTCGAAGCTCGGCGAACTCCTGCCGGCGGTCGACCACACGGCCTTCGGTGTCAAGTACCGGAGTGGTCACGGCTTGAGGCCATCGTGGCGGGCGCCGTCCGACGGACGGCCTGGCAAGGGGATCGCGAGGTGAGGCGCAAGCCGAGTCCCTCCAACTGGACTAATGGTCCATTCATCGTAGAGTTTGCTCCGGCTGACGGCGCGCGGTGCCGCAAATCCCGTCGGGGCAGTGGAGGGTCAGCACAGCGCGATCGCTCCGCGGCGCTCTTGACAAAATGACTTCCATATCAGCCCGGCGACGATCCGGGCCGGAACGGCCCGCAAAGGAGGCGGGCCATCAAGCCCTAGCAAGCTCGGCCAGCCATTTCGGCTTGCCGAGACCCCCCATCGCCTCGGCGCCGGCGCAGGTTCACTGCCGCAACCCGGTAGAGGAATACCGGGTGCAGGAGACGAATCGGGGAGTCGATCAGGCTGTTGACTCTGAAGAAGCGCACAGCGACAACGAGATCGGACTCGGAGGCCGCCAACGCCCGGTCGACGAGCCGCGTGGCAATGCGCATCCATGTCGACCGTCGCCCTGCCACCTCGGGGAAGGCCAGATCGGAACTCGCGACCATCTGCCAGGCCACGCCAATCGGTTTCGCCGCGGCGCGGAGGTATCGCCGAGGCAGATCATCACCGCCACCGCGCAGACACTCCCGCAGCGCGGCAGCCTCCAGCGCGGCCAACGTCATTCCTTGCCCGTAGATGGGGTTGACGCTGCAGATCGCATCGCCACAGACGAGCAGACCATCGGGTAGATCGAGCATTTTGTCGTAGCGTCGCCACTGGCTGGACGGCATGTGGTGATGTGCCACCTCGCCGACCGGTTCGGCGGCCCGCATCGCTGCGATCAGGTGCTCGGGGCAGTACTCCTGGGCGAACGACAGCATGCCGGTCAGGTCACGAGGCGGCTGGTGCCCCGCCATCCCGAACACCGTGAACATCCAGGTGTCGTTCTCATAGCCGCTCAGGAACATTCCCGCCGGCCTGTCCGGCGCGGGGCCGATGTCGACCAGCATCTCGGTAAGGCTGCCGTGCGGGATTCGCAGCAGTTGGCTCACGTAGTTGGTGTGCATGACGATGTGGTCCTCGACCGGCCGGCCATATCCGAGCCTCTCCAGCAGAGCCGGCGTATGCGCGCCGCGTCCCATCGCGTCCATGACGACATCGGCCGTCAACTCTCGTTCGGCACCGTCGTGATCGACCACCCGCACTCCGGTAACGCGCCGACGATTCGGAGTGGTTGTCACCTCGGCTACCTCGTGGCCGCTGAGGATCGTCACGTTGCTTATCGCCCGGAGGCGCCGCCGGACATGGCAGTCCAGAAACGGTCTGCTCGGCATATGGATCGCCAGTGCCTTAGGGTCTTTCGCCACTTTGCCCGAGCGAAGTATGTCGTGGCCGCCGAAAGACAAGTGCAGCTTGGACAGTTCTCCGTCGTCCCAAACGGGCGCGCCGTCGGCTACCAGTTCCTTGAGAAAACCGGGAAAGAGCTCCTCCAAGATCTGGGCTCCGCGGGCCAGCAGAACATGAACATGCCGACCCTGCGGTACACCTCGTCGGACAACGGCGTCGTCGTCGTCCGGCAACACATCCCGCTCGACAACAGTTACGGTTTCGAAAAAATCGGCGAGGACCCTCGCGGCCAGCAGCCCACCCATGCTCGCCCCGAGCACGACGGCGCGATCGCCCAGTGCTGCCATTACTGGGGTGCCGAATCATATTGCACTGCAGTTAAATTCGCATCCGTATCGGTTATCAGAGCATCGAAACCGACGGCTACCGCCTTGGCGCGGTGTTGTTTCAGTAAGTGTCGGTAGCCGCTTTCGTCGCCACGCGCATGCGCGAGCAGCGCCCGCGAGCGCAACAGCGGGAGTTCGTGCAGCACGAAACCGGGATCGGTGGGTACGGCGGCGAGTTGGTCGATCGCGGCCTGCGCTTCGCTTTGGTCGCCACCCGAACCGCGTCGGACCAGCAGTTGGACCAAAACTTCGGTGGCCCTTCCGCGCCAGATCATGTCGCCGCTCTCATACGCCCCGCCGACGACTCCCCGCACCAGATCGATCGCACCATCGAGATCGCCGATGCGGGCCCTCTCTAAAGCGAACTCGGGTTCGACGATGATCAGCGAACTCAGCGAGAACCGCTCCGCCAGTGCGGCATCGCGCGTCTTGGTGAACAGGTCAAGGCCCTCGTCGCGTTGCGTTCGGTCGCGAGTGACCAGAACCAGACCCCGGCTGAGCAGACCCATGAAGAGGACGAAGTCGTCGCTGGAACCCTCGGCGATGCGCAGCGCCTCGGCGGTCTCGCGCATAGCGGTATCGTCGGCCGGCAGCGCCCCGAATGGAATGGAGGCGACGTACTTCCACAACAGGGCGTAAACGTAACTCGTCGGATCGAGTGGAGCGGCCATGGCGATTGAAGTGGCGGCATCATCTAGCCACCCCGGCATGCCCAGACACATCTTGACGTGCCCGCGCATGGCGATCGCTGTGCTCAGCGGTGAACCGAAGATCAAGTTGCCCTTGGTGGGGTCGCCGTCGGCCAAATCGATCAGTCGATCCGCCAACCGCAGCGCCTCGATCATCTCGCCGGCCTGGCACTTGGCGTAGATCGCCGCGAACAGCAGAGCCACGGTCAGCGTTGGATCTCCGATCGACTCGAGCAGCTCGCTCTGCTCCGAAGCCACCTGGGCCGCCTCACGAAAGCGGTTGTGGAACGTCAACGCCATAATGAACCCGGTCATGCCGATCGCCAGCGACACCTTGTCGTCAGCCGCGGTGCACAGATCTCGCAGTTCGTCGAAACCGGTATCGGCGATGCTGCCGCCGGTTCGCCAGAGAGTGCCGCAGAGCAGGTTGCGGGGCGCGATCTGCATCGCCGCCCGAAATGGGACGTCGGCCGGCAGTTTGTCGGCGACCTGACGAGCCCGCTGCCAGTTGGTGCGGGCCGCCCGAATGTCGCGGAACGAGGACCAGGCGCCGGCGCGCATGTGCCAGTCGAACGCAGCCCGCAAATCACCCGCGGCTTCGAGGTTTTCGGCGATCAGAGCGGCGTTCTCGTCGGCCGCCCCGGGATCCTGCTGTTCGATCGCGTTGGCCAACCGCCGGTGCAGCTCGGCGCGCCCGGCCTTCAGCTGTGACTCGTAGGCGACCGTCCGAATCATCGGGTGCCGGAATGCATACGCGGCCCGAGGGGTGAACATCACCTGATCGATCAACTCCACCTGGAGCAACTCGGAGATCGCCTCCCCCACTTCGATGTCATCGAGTAAGGGGGCCACCAGCTCAGCCCTGAATCGCGCGCCGACCACCGCGGCGGCATAAAGGAAGTGTTTGGCTGGCCGACCAAGCCGGTCGACGCGGGCGGCGATGGTGGCCTGCAGCGTGCCCGGAACGCTGATGTCGGCCGCGGCGTCACAGCAGAGATAGGCGCCAGGATCACCGTCGAGCACGCCGCGTTGCGCCAGGTCGCGGACCATCTCCTCGGCGAAGAACGGGTTTCCGGCGGCCCGCTCGGCGACCCGCGCGGCCAGCGCACGCACCGACGGGTCAGTTCCCAGCAATTCGGTGGTCAACGCCGCGCTCTGGGCCGCGTTCAGCGGTGCCAGCGAGATCGTCTGCGCCCCCGGTGTCCGCGACAACGCGCCCCGGTATTCCGGCCGATAAGTGATCAGCACCAGCGAATGGCTCTGCGGCACAACAGTGACGAACCCGGCGAGCATGGCCTCACTGACCTCGTCAATCCAGTGCAAGTCCTCGATCACATAGAGCGTCGGCGTGGCGCGTGCCAAGAGGGCGGCATTCAACAGAGCTGCCAACCGACGCCGACGGGCATCCGCGGTGATGTCGGGCAATGTAGCGTCGGGCTCACCGATTCCGAGCAGGTCGTCCAGCAGCAGCAGGTCCTCGGGGTTGGCCTCGGGGATGCGGGCCCGCACCCGCGCCCGGCCCTCCTCCTCGTCGAGGCCGCTGACCCCGAAGATCCTGCGCAGGAGGCGCGCCACCAGAAGAAACGGCACCTCGCGGGTATGGGATTCGCAGGCAACGGTGAACACCTCGACCCCGCGACCGTTCGCCATCGTCACGGCCTCGCGCATGATGCGGCTCTTACCGATACCGGGTGGCCCGACCACACCGGCCACACATCCGGCACCGCTGATCGCCTGCTCGAGGACGCCGGCGATGGTGTTCATCACCCAAGTGCGTCCGACCAGGGTCGGCTCACGTCGGCCGATCCCGATTCGCTCCGCCCCGGCCCCGAGCAGTCGACGCGCGGGTAACGGTTGCTCGGCCCCCTTGACCCGCACCCGCTCGGGTGCCCCGAGCACGGTGACGTGTTCGACCAGCCGCGCGGTGGACTCGCTGAGCATCACTCCGCCAGGCGGGGCGACGGACTCCATCCGTTGCGCTAAACCAACCTGCTCGCCGACCGCGGTGTATGACCTTGCGTCAGAACTGATTTCCCCGGCGATCACCCGGCCCGAGTTCAGCCCAACCCGCAGCTGCAGCACGACCCCATCGCGGCGCTGCACTTCATCGGCGAGGTGCGCGATTTGCGCTTGGATATCCAAAGCCGCCAGGCACGCTCGAAAAGCGTGATCCTCCAAGGCGACTGGCGCCCCAAACAGCGCCATGATGCCGTCGCCGGTGAACTTGTCGACCGTGCCGCCGTAGCGCTCGACAACTGCGGCACAGCTGTCGGCGAGGTCGACCATGATCTCGCGCAGGCGCTCCGCGCCCACCGTCGAGGCGATGTCCATCGAGTGGACCACATCGGCGAACAGCACTGTCACCTGCTTGTACTCGGCGTGGGCGTTACTGTCATCGACTGGTGAGCCACAGCCGTGACAAACCCGGGCGTTCTCGAAAGGCTCGGTGCCACACGTCCGGCACGCCGCTACGGTCGTCACCCGACCCTC
>DASQSQ010000242.1:0-3449 GCA_035642315.1 Mycobacterium sp. | reverse complement strand
ACATCGTCGAGTCCTGCCGTACGACAGCATGCCGCGAACGACGCGGCCTGTTGGTCAGTCCATCCGTGGCTGGCAAGCCCGGTGGCACCGGGTCGCACGCGGCGCTCGATCGCGAAGAAGCGTCCGCCCGGGGAGAGGACTCGACGGACCTCGACGAGTCCCGCGGCGACATCCGCCCAGTGGTGCACGGTCGCAACCGACCACACCACTGTCGCTGAATGCTCCGGCAGCGGCAAGTTTTCCGCGCTGCCCTGCAGCCACGTAATGCTTGGTCGGTCGCGGGTCACAAGCCGGGCCACGCCGAGCATCACCATCGCCGGATCCACGCCGATGACACACGCGCCACGGCGGGCGCCTGCTCTAACGGAATTGCCTGGGCCGCAACCAATGTCCACAACCTGGTCGGAACTCGACAACGCGGCCAGGTCGGCCACGAAGCGGGCGCGAGCGCCGCCCGCAACCAGCATGGTGAGCGCGGCGAAAAGACCCATCGGCCCGGCAAATCCAGGATGATCGGCATGATGGTTGACCGGGTTTGCCGGCGAGATGTCCATGGCTGTCCTTCTGTGATGTGGTCTTCCCGCCACCTTGCAGGTTCAGGTCGGCTTGAAGTCAAATGGCGGTATGGACCTGATTCCGATCGGCCGGGCTGCGGCTCGGCTCGAGCTCAGCACCTCGGCGCTGCGCTACTACGACGAGCGCGGACTGGTGTGTCCGCCGGTAAGGCAGGCCGGGCGGCGCATGTACGGATCGGAGGAGTTGCGCCGGCTGGCGTTCGTCAAGATTGCCCACCGGCTCGGACTCCCGCTCGAGACCGCTGCGGCTGTTCTCGACGCTCCCGGCCCGCAGTGGCGTCAGACTGTTCGTGAGCAAATTGCCGAGCTGGACGACGTGATTGCACATGCGCGGGCGGCGCAAAACTTCCTTACCCACGCAATAAACTGCCCGACCGAACATCCCGCTCGGCAATGCGCGACGATGGTCGCCGCACTGGACCGGCTTGTCGATGGGGCAACGGTCGATGAACTCGCCGCGGAGCACACTGAGCAGCCATTGCCCCTCCCACATGCGCGTTAGGGCAGCGAGGCGACAAGCTGCTCGACCGGCACCCGCGGCCCGGTGAAAAACGGTGTCTCCTCGCGGGTGTGCCGTCGGGCGTCGGTGGCCCGCAGCTCGCGCATCAGGTCGACGATGCGGTGCAGCTCAGGGGCCTCGAACGCCAGGATCCACTCGTAGTCGCCGAGAGCGAACGCCGGCACCGTATTCGCTCGGACATCCTTGTACTCGCGGGCCGCCATGCCGTGTTCTGCGAGCATGCGCCGGCGCTCCTCGTCGGGCAGCAGATACCACTCGTAGGACCGCACGAACGGGTAGACGCAGATGTAGGCGCCCGGCTCCTCGCCGGCCAGAAAAGCCGGGATGTGGCTCTTGTTGAACTCCGCCGGCCGGTGCAACGCCACACTGCTCCAGACCGGAGTGCATGCCCGGCCCAGTGTGGTGGTACGCCGGAAGTCCTCGTAGGTGGCTTGCAACGCCTCAACCGTTGCGGCGTGCGTCCAGATCATGAAATCCGCGTCGGCCCGCAGCCCGGCGACGTCGTAGAGCCCGCGCACCACGACGCCGCGCTCTTCGCGCTGCTTGAGGAAGGTCGCGGTCTCGTCGACCACGGCCGCGCGGGCCTCTCCTTCAGTGCCAAGCTGCCCTGGGCGGACCGAGAACACGGAGAACATCAGGTAGCGGACGGCGGCATTGAGCGCGTCGTAGTCCAAACGGGCCATAAGAACTATCGTGCCACGGTGGTTTCGACCGCCCGGATCGCGCCGGTGACCGCCCGGCCGGCAGCGGCGATACACGCCGGCACCCCGATCCCGTCGAGGTAACTGCCTGCCACTGCCACCGTCGGTGGCAAGCCGGCGCGCAGTTCGGCGACCACATCGCGGTGGCCGGGACCGTATTGCGGCATCGCGTCAGGCCAGCGCTGTACGCGGACGTCCACCGGGTCGACGGTCAGCCCGAAAACGGTGCCAAGGTCCTCTAACGACCACGCCAGCAGCTCGTCGTCGGAGGCGCGAAGGGCGAGCTCTTCGCCGAAGCGCCCGAACGAGAGGCGCAGTAACTCCACGTCGGTACGTCGCCCCCACTTTCGCGACGACAACGTAATGGCCTTGGCGCGCAACCGTTCTCCGCTGGCTACCAGCACACCGGAATTCTGCGGAAACTGGATGCCGCGGGGCACGGCCAGCGCCACCACCACCGACGACGCGCTGGCGATGCGGCTCGCCGCGGCGGCGGTGCGCGGCGCGAAGGCCCCGACCAGCCCGACCAGGCGTGCAGCCGGGACGGCCAGGATTACCCCGTCGGCGTGCCACTGGGCGCCGGCGTCGTCGCGCACCAGCCAGCCTTGCGCAGGAGCGCCAGCAGCCTCAAGCCGTGCCACCGCCGCCTGGACCCAGTTGATCCGGCTGCGACGCACCAGTTCGTCGACCAGCACCGCATAACCGCCGCCGACCGCGCCGAATATCGGGCCTGCGGTGATGCTTGTCAGCGCCTCGCGGACCGCCTCGGTCAAGTGCGCGGCGCCGCCGTCGAGAGCGGCGGCCAGGGTGGGAGCGGCCGAGCGAATGCCGATGGTCGCCGCCGACCCCGCGTACACCCCGCCGAGCATTGGATCCACCGATCGGGCCACCACTTGCTCGCCGAAGCGGTCTGCCACCAGATCCGCGACGGCGGGATCGCCGCCGGGCGTCCAGCGGAACGGTCGAGTCGGCTCGGCAGCGATATACGCGAGGGTCGCGTCGTTCACCAGACCGGCCATCGACTCCGAGGACGACGGAATCCCGTTGAGCGTGGCTGCCGGTAGCGGATGCAGCCGATCCTGGCTGTAGATCAGCGGGCGCGCTCCGGTGGTCCCGACGTGCCGGTTCGCCAGGCCCAGTTCGTCCAGCAGCGCCGGCATTTCAGGGCGACGCACCACGAACGCCTCGGCGCCGACATCCACGGCAACCCCGCCGACATGCTCGGTGCGCAGCACCCCGCCGAGCCGGTCGGCCGGATCGAACAGCCTAATGCTCGCCTCGTCACCGAGGGCCGCCCGTAACCGGTAGGCCGCCGTCAGGCCCGAGATCCCGCCGCCGACAACGCAATACGAGTAGGTCATAGCGAGTGGACCAGTGATACCAGGTCGGTGAGCACACCGGGATCGGTTTCTGGCAGCACCCCGTGCCCAAGGTTGAAAATGTGCCCGGCCGCGCCGGCGTCGACGGCGCGTCGCCCATCCTCGACCACCGCACGGGCAGCATTTTCCACCGCCGGCCAGCCCGCCAGCAGCACCGCGGGATCAAGGTTGCCCTGCAACGCCGTTCCGGTCTCGACGCGAGCAGTGGCATCGGCCAGCGAGGTGCGCCAGTCCACGCCGATGACCGTCGCACCTGCTTCGGCCATGGCGCCCA
>DASQSQ010000241.1:0-10721 GCA_035642315.1 Mycobacterium sp. | reverse complement strand
TTGAGGACGACTTCTTCGCTTTCCCGCTCGATCGGCAGAGTCTGGAAGATGCCGCTGGTGCCGAAGCCGGCGCTGTTGCACAAACCGGCTATCGGTTCGCTGCGCAGGTGCTCGGCCAGTTGTTTTCGCGACCCGGCGTCGCCCAGGTCGAGGGGCATCACCTCGACCCCCACCGAGTACTGGCTGCGCAGCTCACCGGCGAGGTCATCGAGACGTTCCCGGCGACGGGCGACCAACACCAGCGGGTAGCCGCGCCGGGCCAGACCGCCGGCCAGCTCGGTGCCGATGCCCGAGGAGGCGCCGGTGACGACGACGGGCGCTTGGTTGCTTGGTTTCGGAAGGCTCATAATCCCCTCACCAGTGGATTCCGCGGGTTGCCCGGACGAACGTTTCGCTTCGCGAATCGAATTCCGGTGTGCCGCTGTCGGATTCGTCTCCCCTGGCTGCCGACGAGTCATCGAACATACTGAACGCACGGTTGCGCACCCGGTCCATGACGGCCGGGTTGACGGCATCGGCGACGGCGGCGAACTGCCCGAACGGTGAACTGGCCCGCCGCGGTCGATGCACGATCGCATCGGCGATCACGCCCGCCGCTTGGTCGGGCGTCAGCGCCGGGAACTTGTCGTACATCTTGGTCGGACTGATCATCGGTGTGCGCACCAGCGCCATGTGCACGGTGGTGAATTTGACATCGTCGTTCACGACCTCGGCCTGCAGCGCATCGCAAAGACTGTCCAGCGCGGACTTGCTGGCGATGTACGCGCCGAAGCGCGGTGCGCGAGTCTGCACGCCGACCGAGGACACGTTGATGATCTGACCGTAACCGCGTTCCCGCATCCCGGGAATGAATTTGAGGATAAGCTGCACCGCCCCAAGGTAATTCAGCTGCATCGTCCGCTGGTAGTCGTGAATCCGGTCGTAGGACAGTGCCAGCGAGCGCCGAATTGACCGGCCGGCGTTGTTGATCAGAATGTCGACGCCGCCGAGATCGTCGAGCACCTTGTCGGCCATGGTGGCGATGGCATCCATGTCGGCCAGATCGCACGGGTACACGTGGGCGGTGCCGCCGTCACTGCGAATTTCGACTGCCACCTTTTCCAGGTTCTTCGGGGTCCGCGCCACCAGCACCACCTCGCCGCCGGCCTCGGCGATCTTCTTGGCGGCTGCCTCGCCGATACCCGACGACCCGCCGGTGATGAGGACGATCCTGCCGTCGGCGGCATCTTCGAGCGTGCGGCCCTGAACCGCATCGAGCAGATTGCGGAGATAGAACGGTCGATACCGGCCCGCCGAATTGGGCGTGTTGACGAGGTTGGACATCGCAGCAAAAGGCTTCTCGACGAAGCTGGTCAGGTCGCCCAGATTCATAGGTTTCTCGCTCCCCGTTGACTGATCTCTCCTAGATTCCCTCACAGAGTCTGCTACCAACGGTGGGAACTTTGCGGTGATTCGCTGGCAATCGGCTTGTTACGCGGGGTAATCGCTCGGTGACGATGCGCTAACTGCTGGGCAACGGCCGGATGGTGCGCTATCGGCATGCGACTGCTTTCACTCCTCCGGAAGCCCAACGTCGACACCATCTATGAGCGGATCGGCGGCTACGAGGCCCTGGAAGTCGTCGTCGAGGACTTCTATTGCCGCGTGCTCGACGACGATCATCTGTCGGGCTTTTTCGCCGGAGCGAACATGAGCCGGCTGAAAGGCAAGCAGGTCGAATTCTTCGCGGCCGCACTCGGCGGGCCCAAACGGTACATCGGCGCGCCGATGAGGCAAGTCCATCAGGGTCGTGGGATCACGATCCACCACTTCAACCTCGTGGCCGGACATTTGCAGGACTCGCTGTGCGCGGCCGGCGTGCCCGAGCCGACGATCACCGAAATCCTCGGCGCCATTGCGGCGCTTGCGCCCGACATCGCATCGGACCACGCCACGGCCGACGTCTGATCACCCCATCACGCTTCGCCGAGCGTGCTTCGTCTGCGAATTCCATCGGCCTGGTCTCGTATCGACGGCGCGCTCGGCGAACCTCACTGCAGTCCGGCCAGCCGCACGCGCAGGTATTCGGCCACCGCGGGGTCGGTGGTGAGCTCGATGGCCCGCCGATAAGCCGCCACGGCAGCGGCCGGGCGGCCGGCCCGGGCCAGCAGGTGCGCGCGCGTCGTCCAGGCCGGCTGAAACCGTTGGGCCGCCGGATCGGTGATCGCGTCCAGCGACTGCAAACCGGCGCCCGGTCCGTCGATTTCGGCGTCGACGGCAGCCAGAGCGACCGCGCCACCCAATGACGGCGCGACCCGGAGCAACGCGCGGTGCAGGCGACGCAGCGCCGACCAGTCGACCGGCCTGCTGCAGTGCGCCGACTGGATCGCCGCCTCGAATTGGTAGCGGCCCGGTCGACCAAACCCGTGCGCCCGCTGCAGCAGGGCCTCGCCGCGGGCGATCAGCGCCGGGTCCCACAATGCCGGGTCTTGGTCGTCCAGCGGCACGAACGCACCATCGCCGGTGGTCCGGGCGGCCCGGCGTGACTCCGACAAGCACACCAGCGCCGCCAAACCCAGTGCCTCGGGTTCGTCGGGCAGCAGCTCGACGAGCACCAACGCGAGATGAAGCGCTTCGCCCGACAACGATTCGATAGCAACATCTTCCGATTGCCAGTCGATCGCGTACGCGCCGTAGACCGCCTCGAGCACAGCGGGCAACCGCTCGTCGAGGTCGGCGCGGCCCGGCAGCACAAACGGGATGCGGGCGTAGCGGATGCGGCGTTTGGCGCGGACCAGCCGCTGCGCCATCGTCGCCGCGGGCACCGCGAACGCCGCCGCGATCGCCGCGGCGTCGACACCGAGCACGGTCTGCAGCATCAACGGGGTGCGGCAGTTGGCGGCGATCGCCGGGTGAGCGCACACCAACATCAGCTCGAGCCGCCGGTCGGGAATGGCGTGTAAATCCATCTCGCTTGTATCGCAAGCAATTTCGGTCAGCGGATCGGTCATCCGGTAGGCGTGCGACTTCCACACGTCGCGCAGCCGGTTGCGGGCCACGGTGAGCACCCACCCTTCCGGGTTGACGGGAATGCCCTCGACCGGCCATCGGGTCAGAGCACGCTCTAGCGCGTCGGCGATCGCGTCCTCGGCTGCCGCGATGTCGCCGCTGCCCGCGGCGAGCACCGCCAGCAGTCGGCCGTAGCCGGCGCGAACCAGCTCGGCGACCCGGGTCTGGGCGTCACTCAGGGCTGTACCAGCCTTTGCCGGTGGCGTAGGTGACCGCGACGGGACGGATCTCGACGGAGCCCCAGTCGACCGCCGGGCAGCGTTTGGCCCACGCCAACGCGGCATCGAGGTCGGGCACATCGATCACGAACACCCCGCCCAGACGCTCCTTCGTATCGGCGAACGGGCCGTCCTGGACCGTGGGAGTGCCATCGCGCGCGGTGAACGTCGTCGAGGCGACGGCCGATCGCAGCACCTGGGTGCCGATCAGCACGCCCGCCGCGTCGAGGTCGTCGGCGTACCGGGCGAACGCTGCACGCGCAGGCGCCATGTCCTCCTCGGTCAGGCCGATCTCCGGGCCCTCCTGATAGTGCATGAGCAGGCAGTACTGCATTGTGGTGTCCTTTCCGGCTCGATGATGACACCTCAATGACGATTGAGGCCGGGCCCAATCGACAACGCCTGGTGGGCTCCTGCATTTGCGGCGCGCGCGGCCTAGACTCGGATTTGGAGCTCGCCGTCATGTGACGGCTTCAGCAGAACGAAAGCCCGCCATGTTTTCCGGCCCCACCCGCATCGCCGGCGCCCTGGTTACGGCCATCTCGGTCCTTACCGGCGCCGCAATTCTGCCCGGTGCTACGGCGGCGGCCGACCCGAGCCAAGACGACCAGTTCTTGACGCTGCTCGGTTACGAAGACATCCCCGCCATCGATAACGCGACGAGCCTCATCGACACAGCCCATAAAGTCTGCGGCAAACTCGACGACGGCATGACGGCGGGCGACTTGGTGGAACTGATTAGAAACAATGGGTTTAACGAGAACCCGCTCGCGCGTTTCTATCCGCAACGCCGCGTTACGAAAACCATCGACCAATTCATCAACGCAGCAGTGCAGGCCTACTGCCCATACGACCAAGGCAAGATTGCCTCCATCACGGCGCGGTCCGCGACAGCCTCGAGTGAGCCGACGCTCCGCGTCGCTGCGTACACCCGCAACAGGGCGGCGCCGTCGCTCGTCTTCGGCATCGCAACGTTTCCCTCCGGAGAAGTGCCGCCGTCGAACCCGCCGCCGATTCCGGCAGAACCGCCGCCTGTACCACACGAAGTGGCGCCCGCACCGCCACAATCGCCTCCGCCACCGCACCGGGTGCAGCCTGTACCGCAACAGGTGCCGCCGCAACAGGCCGGGCCAGCACCGCAACAGGCCGGGCCAGCACCGCAAGAGGCCGAGCCGCCACCACAGGCGGAGCCCCCTGCCGCTGCTCCTCCGCCCGACAACGGCGGTGGCGCTCCGGCAAACCCGTCACCCGAACCCGCGCCACCGGCGCAGCCCGCGCCGCCAGGCCACGTCAGGCTTGCGCCCTGAGACAAGGACATCGGCAATAGCGATTACGGGCGTTTCTCACATCTCCCGCATGTGGATGCGACGATCAGCAGCATGAGCATGGCGGGAATGGGCATCATGGGCTTGGCAGCGGGCGCGTCCACCGCGGGCATCTTGGGCGTTGTGAGGTTGATGACCGACACGTGGTTTCCCTGGCTCAACGCAAACACCGAGCACAGGCACCAGATGCTTGCCAACGTGTACTTGCAGCGAGCTGAAGCTGTTAAACAGTGGCGGGAAGGCTTGGCAGGTGCACGGGACGCGTACCGCCAGTGGGCTGCCGGGCCGCGCAACAATGACCCGCCGAACATCGTCGGCGACGCGTGGTTCGAGGGCTTGCGGCCGAATCTGCCCGCCATCGGTGAAACGGCAAAGTACCGCACTGCTCACGAAATCAGCTGCGACAACCCGACTGTCGCGCTGTTGTCGCTGGAGATCGGCCGGGTGGAACAGCAGTGGACGGAAGAGGCCAGGAACTCCCGGCGTCGAGCGTAAAGCTGACGTCAGGCGCCGTCACGTAACACGTCGAGAGCGTGCTGCAGATCCGGCGGGTAAGGGCTGACAATCTCGATCTGGCGGCCGTCGGCCGGATGGGTGAATGCCAGCGACCGAGCGTGCAGCCATTGACGTTCCAGCCCAAGCTTTTCCGCAAGCTTCGGGTTGGCGCCGTACGTCAGGTCACCACAGCAGGGATGATGCAACGCGGCGAAGTGCACCCGAATCTGGTGTGTGCGACCGGTTTCCAGATGGACGTCAAGCAGGCTCGCGGCGACGAAGGCTTCGATGGTGTCGTAATGAGTAAGGCTGTGCCGGCCGTTGGCGGTGACGGCAAACTTCCAGTCATGGCCGCGGTGACGGCCGATCGGGGCGTCGATCGTGCCGCTGGACGGATCCGGGTGACCTTGCACCAGCGCGTGATAGCGCTTGTCGACCGTGCGCTGTTTGAACGCCCGCTTGAGCAATGTGTAGGCCCGCTCCGAGATCGCGACCACCATGACTCCGGACGTGCCGACGTCGAGGCGATGCACGATGCCCTGCCGCTCGTGCACGCCGGAGGTGGTGATCCGGTAGCCGGCCGCGGCCAGCCCGCCGAGCACCGTCGGCCCCGTCCAGCCGACCGACGCGTGCGCGGCCACCCCGGCCGGTTTGTCGACGGCCACGATGTCGTCGTCGGAGTACAGAATTGTCATGCCCTCGATGTCGACGGGCGTGTTCTCCAACGGCGCGGGCGGCTCGGGCAATCGCACCTGCAGCCACGCCCCCGCGGCCAGCCGATCTGACTTGCCGGCCGGTACCCCGTCCAACTCGACACCGCCGTCTTCGGCCAGCGCCGCGGCGGCGGTTCGCGACAAACCCAGCAGCCGGGACAGCCCGGCATCTACCCGCATACCCGCCAGGCCCTCCGGCACCGGCATTGATCGGTCGGTCATATCAGCGTTGGTCGGCCCTGGAGCCGACGGTGCCGTCCTGTGGCTCGTCGCCCTGGGCCCCTTCGGCAGGCACGTCCGGCGTTTCGGTGTCCTGCGGCGCGTCGGCGACAGCGAGGGCGTCGTCCGGCCTGCGACGGCCTACGGTGTCGAAGTCGTATCCCATTGCCGACAGCGTGACCAGCAGGATTGCTCCACCGACCACCGACGGGTCGGCGACGTTGAACACCGGCCACCAGCCAATCGACAAGAAATCCACAACATGTCCCTGCAGGGGCCCCGGCGACCGGAAAAACCGGTCGACCAGGTTGCCGGTCGCACCGCCCAGGATCATCCCGAGGCCGATCGCCCACCACGGCGACACCAGCCGCCGTCCCATCCAGAAAATTCCGACTACGACACCGGTCGCGATCAGTGTCAGCATCCAGGTGTATCCGGTTGCCATCGAAAACGCGGCGCCGGAATTGCGGACCAGGGTCCAGGTGACGGTGTCGCCGATGATCGGAACCGGCTGGCCGGGGGTGAGCAGCCTGACCGCCAGCACCTTGGTGATGATGTCCAGCACCAGCACAACCCCAGCGACCGCCAGCAGGAGGCGCAGGCGCCGTCGCGGCGCGGGGGACTCGGCCTCCCCTGCCGTCGGCGCCTCGGCCACCGGCTCGGCCGATCCCGTTGGTTGATCAGTCACGCCTACATCATCCACTACGACACTTCGGCGGCGACCCGCCGCGCCTGCGATCACCGTTCGCTGATGCGGGATGATTTCTCCCATGAGCCGTCTCACCGTCATCGCCACCGGTGGGACGATCGCCAGCAGCGCCGCCGCCGATGGCGTTCAGCGGCCAACGCGCGGCGGCGCCGAATTGACCGCCGGCCTGAACGTCGACGTCGTCGACGTGATGTCGGTCGACAGCTCACAGCTGACCCCGGCCGACTGGGACGTCATCGGCGCGGCCGCCCGCGCCGCAGCGGCCGGCGGCGCCGAGGGCGTCGTCGTGACACATGGCACCGACACCCTCGAGGAAACGGCGCTATGGCTGGATCTCACCTACGGCGACGCGATTCCGGTGGTGATCACCGGCGCGTTGCGCAGCGCCGATGCACCCGACGCCGACGGGCCGGCAAATGTACGCGACGCATTGGCCGTGGCGTCCAGCCCCGCCGCCCGCGACCTCGGCGTGCTGGTGTGCTTCGGCGGCCGGGTGTTACAGCCGTCGGGCCTGCACAAAGTGGCGACCGGAGACGGTTTCGCCGGCGAGCTACTCGGCAGCGTCGACGGCGGGGTGCTGCTGACGCGGCCCAAGACCCGCCCCGTCCTCGGCGACCTGAGCGCGGCGAGCGCGCCGCGCGTGGACATCGTCGCGGCATACCCGGGCGGTGACGCGGTCGCGATGGACGCCTGCGTGGCCGCCGGTGCCCGCGGCATCGTGCTCGAAGCGCTCGGTTCGGGCAATGCCGGCGATGCGGTGATCGACGGGGTGCGGCGGCATTGCCGAGGCGGCGTCGTGGTCGCGGTGTCCACCCGGGTCGCCGGTGGCCGGGTCAGCCCGGGATACGGTCCCGGCCACGACCTGGTCGATGCGGGCGCGGTGATGGTGTCGCGTTTGCCGCCGAGCCAGGCGCGGGTGCTGGTGATGGCCGCGCTGGCGGCGCAGCTACCGCTGGGCGACGTGGTCGACCGGCTGCGCTGATGGGATTTGTTTACCTTGTGCTCTGATTTCGGCAATTGTTTCGCTGTCGATTACTTCGTTTCAGGATGATCTAGCGGGGCGCGACTTATTTATCATTCTCCGGCCGATTGGCTTGGCACATCGAGGTCTGACTTCGCCAACTATTTGTTCGACGAATTATTTCGTTTAGAACACAACCTTAACCGAACCTGAGATACTTCAGCTCGTCGGAAGCCAGTGCCATAGCACGCGATCGACATCTACCGGGGGAAATGTTGGACAACGTAGTCACCTGCCGTGCAGCCCGGCTCGGCGACATCATCTGTGATCTTGAGAACTAGGGGGCACCTATGAAGAAAGTGATTCTCGGCGTCGCGCTGTGCGGCGCCGCGGTGGCGTTGGCCGGTGCGGCCAACGCCGACAACAGCGATTTCCTGTCCGGCTCAACCGACGCACTAATCCTGGGCCCGACCGGCATACCCACACCGGACGCCGCCTACATCAGCGACGCGGAAAACCTGTACCTCGACCCGAACGGGTACGACGGCACCACCGCGACGACGCTGGCGCTGACCACCCCGGAAACCACATCCCTTTCGAGCGTGCCGCAGGGCGAGACCGACCTCATCAACGCGGTCGTCGCCGACTACGACGCCGGCGACATGGGCTGCAACGCCTCCGGCGTGTGCAGCGACCCGCTGACCATTTTCACCTACTCACAAAGCAGCGCCGTCGCCTCCCTCGCCGAACAGCAACTCGCCGACGACAAAATCCCCGACGACGCTTTACGTTTCGTGATGCTCGGCGCCAACCCCTCGGGCGTCGTCGACAACCTGTACCCGACCGATGTGTACAACATCAACGGCGACTTCTGGGCGGACCCCAGCTCCGTAGGCACAACACTCCAAGACATCGAGACCGGGATGCTAGTCCATGACGCCTACCTCGGGTTGACGTCAGCCGAAATCGACTCGGCCACAAAGGTAGTCGAAGGAATGACAACCGTCTTCGACATTCCAACACTCACCACCACCCAGCTGATCGAAGCGCTGATCGGTGCGTCCAGCGCCGTGTGATTTACGGGTGCCGCATTGAACCGAGCGGCCGCAGAGCAGGACGTCACACCGGCTCGTCGGCCCGGAGCGCCGCGACGTAGTCCGGCCAGTCCAGGCTGTCCACCGGGTTGGCGCTGCTCAGGCCGGAGTCTTCGACGGGAAACGTGCGCATCGGACCCGGGCCGCTAGCGCGTGTCTCAAACCGCACGCTGACCACGCCGTAGCCGGCACCTTGCACCCAGCCATGGCCGAGCTGTGGATGGGCGACGTCGTCACCGACCCGCCAGGCCGCGATCTCCGGTTCCGCCGGGGCATCGACCACCTGCTGGGCCTGCGGCGGCTCCGCCGACTGGGGGTACCTCCCGCTTGCGGGGGCCTCGAGATCGGGGAACAGCGACTCCTGGCGCACGTCGCTAAGGCCGGAAAACCCCACGCCCAGCAGGCGAATCGGCCCGATCTGCGCTGGATCGAGCAAAAGCCGCTGGGCCAGCGAACTCAACGCGGCCAGCTCGGTCGTCGCATAGGGCAGCGTCGCCGAGCGGGTCAGCGTGCTCATATCGGATTTCTTCAGCTTGACCGTGACCGTGCGAGCGCCCCGGCCGTCGTGCAGGAGCCGCCGATACGCATGCTCGGCGATGGGGCCCACCGCATCACGCACCTGCTCCAGGGCCGTCAAATCGGCGGGAAAGGTGGATTCGGCGCTGATCTGCTTGGCTTCGGCCCGCTCGGCGACCGGGCGGTCGTCGATGCCGCGGGCCAGCCGATGCAACGCCGGCCCGACCGTCGCCCCCAGGATGCTGGCCACCTCGGTATCGGCCAGCGCCGCCAGCTGCCCGATCGTCTCGATGCCCAGCCGATGCAGCTTCTCCTCTGCGACCGGCCCGATACCCCAGAGCCGGCGCACCGCAAGACCGCCGAGCAGCGGCTGCTCTTCGGCGCGCTGGATCACCCGGATCCCATCGGGTTTGGCCAGACCCGACGCGATCTTGGCGATCTGCTTGCCCGAGCCGGCGCCGACCGAGGCGACCAGGCCGGTCTCGTCGCGCACCCGTCGTCGCAGGTCCTCGCAAAACTGCTCGACGACGGCCGTCGAGGCGCCGACCAGTTCGGGCGGCTCCCCGAACGCCTCATCGAAGGACAGCTGTTCGACGACGGGCACCATGGCGCGCACGGTGTCGAAGACCCGGCGACTGGCGACTCCGTAGACCACGCCGCGGGGCGGCAGCACCACCGCCGTGACGCCGACCAATCGGCGTGCCTGGTGCATCGGCATGGCCGACCGGGCCCCGAACACCCGTGATTCGTAGCTCGCGCCGGCCACCACGCCGCGGCCGCCCAGCCCGCCGACCAGCACCGGCCGGCCCCGCAACGTGGGCCGGGTGAGCTGCTCGACGGACGCGAAGAACGCGTCCATGTCGAGGTGCAGCACCCAACGGGAATCCACAATCACCGATGCTATTGCGCTAGCGTCTGATTCCATGGCGATGAACCTCTGCCACCGGTTGTGCTGCAGCTCGAAAGGCTACTTCAAAGTGGTCGAAGACGCGCTGCTGCCTTGGGCCCTCGCCAACGTCGACTTGGGCGACAACGTACTGGAAATCGGGCCAGGTTACGGCGCCAACATCCGGGTCCTGATCGACAAAGCGCCGCACTACACCGCGGTCGAGATCGATCAGCCGATGGCGAACCAGTTGCAGGACAGGTACGGCGATCGGGCCCGGATCATCCACGGCGACGGGACCGACACCGGATTGCCGTCCGAGGAGTTCAGCTCGGTAGTGTGTTTCACGATGCTGCATCATGTTCCGACGCCGGCACTGCAGGACCGGTTGTTCGCCGAGGTGTTCCGGGTGTTGCGGCCCGGCGGCGTATTCGCCGGGAGCGACAGCGCGGCGTCGACCCTGTTCCGCATCTTGCATTTCCGCGATACCTGCAACCCGGTGTCGCCGGACACGTTCCCGGAGCGGCTGCGGGGCAT
>DASQSQ010000240.1:0-21782 GCA_035642315.1 Mycobacterium sp. | reverse complement strand
ACTCAGGTAGTCGCGGACATACTGGAAGGCCGCGGCCTCGTCCTCGACGACCTGGTGGATGTTGCCGTAGCGGGCCTGGTTGTCCGCGCCGCCCAACTCGTCCATGCTGACGTCCTCGCCGGTGACGTCCTTGATCACGTCGGGGCCGGTGATGAACATGTAGCCCTGGTCGCGCACCGCCACCACCATGTCAGTCTGGATCGGTGAATACACCGCTCCCCCAGCACATTTACCCAGGATGATGGAGACCTCGGGAACCAAGCCGCGCAACATTTCGTGGCGCCGGGCCAGCTCGGCATACCAGGCCAGCGAGGTGACCGCGTCCTGGATACGGGCGCCGGCGGAGTCGTTGATGCCGACGATCGGGCAGCCGGTCATCGCGCACCACTCCATCAACTTGGCCACCTTGCGGCCGAACATCTCGCCGACCGAGCCCTGGAACACGGTCTGGTCGTGGGAGAACACCGCCACCGGGCGGCCGTTGATCCGGCCGTGCCCGGTGACCACACCGTCGCCGTACAGCGCGTTCGGGTCGCCCGGTGTCTTGCACAGCGCGCCGATCTCCAGGAAGGTGCCCGGGTCCAGCAGCGCGTGGATACGTGCCCGCGCGCTGGGAATGCCCCTCTTGGCCCGCTTGGCGACGGCCTTCTCACCGCCGGGCTCCTTGGCCAGCTCGAGCTTTTCGCGGAGATCAGCCAGCAGCTCGGCGGTGGTCTTGGTGGTCACTCAGCCTTCTTTCCACTCGGCGTCAATCTTGTTGAGCGCCTGGGTCATATGCGCGCCGACCTTGGCGATGATCGGCTCGTCGATGGCCTGGATGTGTTCGCCGCCGATCGCCACCACCTCCAGATCGGAGACGTACTCGCCCCAACCGCCGTCGGGCTTACGGGTGGCATAAGCGGGCTCGAACGTGATCGCGTCGTCGTGGTAGCGGTCGGCCATGTACAACGTGACATGCCCGTCGTAAGGCTGGTACTCCGCGGTGTCGATCGCCCGCTGGTCCAGGTAGGACGTGCGCTGGTGCTCGATGATCCCGCCGGGGATCTGCACCCCGCTCTGACTGATCGCCTCGAGGACGAACTTGACCTGTCCCTCGTCGTCGAGCGTTTCGAGGTACTCATAAGGGATTTCGGGGACCACGACGTTGAAGGTCCGTTCGGCGAACCGCGCATAACGGTCCCAGCGCTTGCGGGTCTCTTCCTTGGTCTGCAGGATCGGCTCCCCGGGCATCACCGCGTCGATCAGCCCGACGAACGGCACGTCGCAGCCCTGTTGCTTCAGCCCGATCGCGCAGGCGTAGGCCAAAGCGCCGCCGAGCGACCAGCCGGCCAGGATGAACGGCCCGTCGCCCTGCAGCTCGCGCAGCTTCGGAACGTATTGCGCGGCACGCTCTTCGATGGTGCCCTCGACGCGCTCGAGCCCGTACATCGGGGTATCCGGCGGCAGGCGGTTGAGCAACGGCTCGTAGACCACCGTCGATCCGCCGGCGGCGTGGAAGACGAATACCGGTGGCTTGGTGGAACCTTCGGGCCTGGCGCGGATGGTGCGCACAAAGCCGTCGATCTGGCCGGCCTCCAGGTATTCGCGGACCGTCGTCGCCAATTCCTCGATGGTCGCGGCGGCTTTGACGTCGTCTGCACTGATCGTGCCTTCGGCGCGTTCCGAAAGCCGCTGGGCCATCTTGGTGGCCGCGTCATCGTCCAGCTTCGGCAAGTCATTGAAGATGCCGCCCGGGGACTTGCCGGTGACGATCGCCCACGTGGCGAAGGTGACCCGCTCGGCGGCATCCCGCGGCGGGATGTCCGAATTGAGCGCCGCGGCAACAGCTTCCTGATTGAGTACCTGCGCCGCGCCGGCCAGGTTGGGCTGCGCGACCGGTCCAGAAGGGCCGGAAGGATTAGTCGGCGGCGGCGGAATTGGTGCCTCGGAAGCCGGCGGTTCCGGCTGCGTCTCGGGCTCGACCCGAGCGTCCGGCGCGGGTGCCGTCACCGAAGCTGTTGTGGCACTGGACAACAGCGCCGCCTGCTCCTTGGCGATCTCCTCAGCCGTTTGAGTCTTCTGGTGCTCATGCAGATCCTGCACCTCATCGCGGTGCTCGATCGCGTACTCGATGATCTTCTCGATGTTGTAGAGGTTGGCGTCGCGGACCGCCTGCAGCTGAATCGGCGGCAGGTCGAAGTCGTACTCGACGCGGTTCTTGATCCGCACGGCCATCATCGAATCCAGGCCGAGCTCGATCAGCGGCACCTCCCAGGGCAGGTCCTCGGGCTCGTAGCCCATCGCCATCGAGACGATGGAGGCCAGCCGATCACGCACGGTCTCACCGGAATCCGGTGTCCAGCGGGCCAATCCGCCGAGCTGGCGGGCGGTGAGACTGTCCGTCACAGCGCTGGCCATGTCGGACTCGTCAGCCGCCGACTCGGCCACCCCGGCCGGCGCGGCGGTGACCGTCGACGCGATCGCCGCACCGGCGCCAACCGCCGTCGGCACCACCGCGGCCTGCCCGGCCCGCGATACCAGGGCGTCGTAGACCAGCGTGAACGATTCGTCGATGCGGGCGTGGATCTGCACGGCCGCCCCTCCCGGATGGCGGGTCAGCGTCGTCACCAGCCGCGCATTCTCCGCGGGCACCGCCCGTTGCTCGGACGCCACCAGCTGCGCATCCGGAAGCACCTGTGTCGCAGCGGCTTTCACCAACGCCGCCAGATCGGTCACCTCACGCGGTGCGTATTCCCACACGTGCCGGCCATCCGGCATCGCCACGTGCGTACCGGGCATCAGCACCGACCCGTCACCGGAGAAGTGCGCGTTGAGCCAATGCTCCTTGCGGCGGAAGCGGGTCGGCGGGATGTGCGCAAAATCTTCAGGTCCTGGGGGCCCAGCGGCACGCGAGAAGAGAGTGCGGATGTCGAGGTCGTGGCCGTACACGAACAACTGCGCCATCGCCGACGTCATCGAATCGAGATCGTCCTGCTTGCGTGCCAACGTCGGGATCAGTTGCGCGTCCGGCAATCCCGCGGCTGCGGTGGTCAGACCGATCTGCATCAGTGCTACCGGATTGGGCGCGAGCTCCAGGAATGTGGTGTAGCCGCTCTCGACAGCGTTGCGGACGCCGTGGGTGAAGTAGACCGAATGCCGCATTCCCTTGACCCAGTAGGCGACATCGTGGATCGGCTCGCCACCGGGCTTGACGTAGCTGCCCTCGTTCACCGTCGAGAAGATTCCGGCCCTCGGGCTCAGCGGCACAATGCCCTGCAGTTCCGCGGAGAACTCACCGAGCAGCGGATCCATCTGCGACGTGTGACCGGCACCCTTGGTCTGAAGTTTGCGGGCGAAGCGACCCTCCGCTTCGCAGCGGGCGACGATAGCGTCGATCTCCTCGGGCGGGCCACCGATCACGGTCTGGCTGGGTGCGGCGTAGACGCACACCTCCAGGCCGGGGAAGTCGGCGAACACCGTCTTCAGCTCGTCGGCGGAGTACTCGACGATCGCCATGAACCGGATGTACTCGCCGAACAGCATTGCCTCGCCCTCGCCCATCAGATGCGAGCGTGAGCAGATCACTCGGGTTGCATCCTGCAGCGACAGGCCGCCGGAGAAGTAGGCAGACGCGGGCTCACCCAGCGACTGACCAACTACCGCAGCGGGTTTGGCGCCGTGATGCTTGAGCAGCTCGCCCAGGGCGATCTGGATTGCGAAGATGACGACGTTGCTGGTTTCGATGCCGTAATCCTGCGAGTCGTCCAGGATCATTTCGAGCACCGAGTAACCGCGTTCGTCCTGAATCAGCGCGTCGACCTTCTCGATCCACTCGGCGAAGACCTCGTTGCGCAGGTACAGGTTCTTACCCATCTTGCGGTGCTGGGCACCGAAACCGGCCATCGCCCAGACCGGGCCGCTGGTGACCGGTCCGTCGGTGCTGAACACGTTCGGCTTCTGCTTGCCGTCGGCGATCGCGCGCAGCCCCTTGATGGCTTCCTCATGGTCATGGGCCAGCACCACCGCGCGCGAACGGCCGTGGTTACGCCGCGACAGCGAACGCCCGATCGACTCCAGCGAAGACGCTTGGCCCTCCGGGGTTTCCATCCAGTCGGCGAGTTCCGCGGCGGCGACCTTCTTGCGTGACGTCAAAAACGCCGACACCGCCAACGGCACCAGCGGCACCGGAATCTCTTCGGCTGCAAGCTCTTCGAGTGCGATCTCCTTGAGCCGCAACGCTTCCTCGGTGATGCCGGGCAGCTCGGGCTCTTCCTCGACGCGCGGCGTCGTGGGTCCGTCTTCGCCAGCATCTAAGAACTCGCCGTACTCGTCGAAGCGCATTCCGCCGATGTACTGGCCGGCGGGCTGCTCTTCGGGCTTGGCTTCCGCCTCGGGCTCCGGTTCGGGTTCACGTTCGACGACGTCGCGCGGCAGCACCTCACGCAGCACGACGTGCGCGTTGGCGCCGCCGAAGCCGAAGCTCGACACGCCCGCGACCGCATACCCGCCGTAGCGAGGCCAGTCGGCGGCGGTGTCCAGGAAGCGCAGGTGCACCGCGTCGAAGTCGATGTAGGGGTTGGGTCCGGCGTAGTTGATCGACGGCGGCAGCTTGTCGTGCTGCAATGCCAGCACCATCTTGACCAGGCTGGCGGCACCGGCCGCCGACTCCATGTGTCCGACATTGGTTTTCACCGCGCCGAGCAGGGCCGGCTTGTCGGCCGGGCGGCCACGGCCGATCACCCGGCCCAGCGCCTGTGCTTCGATCGGGTCGCCGAGCACCGTGCCGGTGCCGTGCGCTTCGACGTAGTCGATGGTGCGCGGGTTGATGCCGGCGTCCTTGTAGGCCCGGCGCAGCACATCGGCCTGCGCGTCCGGGTTCGGGGCGATCAAGCCGTTGGATCGGCCGTCGTGGTTGACCGCGCTGCCGGCGATCACCGCGAGAATCTGGTCGCCGTCGCGGCGAGCGTCGTCCACTCGCTTGAGCACCAGCATGGCGCCGCCCTCGGAGCGGGTGTAGCCGTCGGCGTCCGACGAGAAGGACTTGATCCGGCCGTCGGGCGCGAGCACCTGACCGATCTCGTCGAAACCGAGCGTCACCGCCGGGGTGATCAACGCGTTGACGCCACCCGCGAGGGCCATGTCGCATTCACCGCTGCGCAGCGCCTGCACGGCCTGGTGAGTCGCGACCAGCGAGCTCGAGCACGCGGTGTCGACCGCCACCGACGGGCCGTGGAAGTCGAAGAAGTACGAGACCCGGTTGGCCACAATCGAACTCGCCGTACCGGTGATCGCGTACGGGTGGGCGACGGTCGGGTCAGACATCGCCAGGTAGCTGTAGTCCATGACGGAGGTGCCGACGTACACGCCGACGGATTCGCCGCGCAGGCTGGACGCCGGGATGCGCGCATGCTCGAGCGCCTCCCAGGTCAACTCCAGCGTCATCCGCTGTTGCGGGTCGACGTTGTCGGCTTCGGTCTTGGACAGCGCGAAGAATTCGGAGTCGAAGCCCTTGATGTCTTTGATGTAGCCGCCGCGGGTGCGGGCCTTCTTGATGCGCTCGGCCAGCCGCGGCTCTTCCATGAACTCCGACCAGCGGTCCTCGGGCAGATCGGTGATCGCGTCGCGACCCTCCAGCAGCGCTTGCCAGGTCTCGTCGGGGGTGTTCATGTCACCCGGCAACCGGGTGGCCAGGCCCACCACGGCGATGTCGACCCGCTCGACCGGCCCGCTGCGCGTCCAGTCGGTGTCGTCAGCGGTGTCGTCGATTTCAGGGTCACCCTCGACGATCCAGGTGGCCAGCGCTTCGATGGTCGGATGCTCGAAGGCGGCCGCGATCGACACCGTGACGCCGGTGCGGTCCTCGATGTCGGCGGCCATCGCCACCGCGTCACGTGACGCCAGACCCAATTCCACCATCGGCGTGGCCTCGTCGATGCTGTCAGGCGACTGCCCGACGGCGTTGGCGATCCAGTTGCGCAGCCACCGCCGAACCTCGGCGACGGTCATGTCCGTGCGCGCCGGGCTACCGGCGGACTCAGCAGCGCCGGCGGATTCAGCAGCGCCGGCGCGCGATGGCTGGGAATCGATGTCTGTGTCAGTCATATTCGCTTCTCAGTCCGCCTCGTCGGGGAATGAGTTGGGCGACGCCGTGCCTCTGCGCAGGCTGCCGTCCAGGTAGGCGGTACGGCAGGCGCGGCGCCCGATCTTGCCGCTGGAGGTCCGCGGAATCGCTCCGGACGACACCAGCAGGACGTCGCGGACGGTCACCCCGTGCCGCACGGCGACGGCCGTCCGGATGTCATCGGCGATCGGCTGATGGTCGAGCTTGTGCGTGCCGGTGGCCCGCTCGCTGACGATCACCAGCTGCTCGGAGGTGTCGTCGGGGTCGTATTTCAGACCTGCGTGCGGGTTGTCGAACACCTCGGCGGGCAGCTGGTTCAGCGGCACCGAGAAGGCGGCCACGTAACCGACGCGCAATGCCCGGCTGGATTCCTGCGCCGAGTACTCGATGTCCTGCGGGTAGTGGTTGCGGCCGTCGATGATGATGAGGTCCTTCACCCGGCCGGTGATGTAAAGGTCGCCGTCGTGGTACGTGCCGTAGTCGCCGGTGCGCACCCACAGCCCGTCGTCGGGGGCACCCTCGGCGTGCGACGAGTTGGTGCGCGACTTGAGGATGTTCTTGAAAACCTCGGAGGTCTCTTCCTCCCGGTTCCAATAGCCGGCACCCATGTTGTTGCCGTGCAGCCAGACCTCACCGATCTGCCCGTCGGGCAGCTCGCTGGCCGTCTCGGCGTCGACGATGGTCGTCCATTGGTCGACACCGATCTTGCCGGCGGAGGCTTGCGCAACGCCGTTCGGATCGTCGGCGGCCACCTCCACGAACCGCTTGTTGTTCAACGCATCCCGCTCGACGTGGACGATCTTCGGCAACTCCATCATCGGGGTGGTCGAGACGAACAGTGTCGCCTCGGCCAGGCCGTAGGACGGCTTGATCGCCCTCTCCTGGAAACCGTAGGGGCCGAACGCGTCGTTGAACTTGCGTATCGATGACGCCGACACCGGCTCGCTGCCGTTGAGGATGCACTTGACTCTGCTCAGGTCGAGCGACTCACCATCCTTGGGAAGGCCACGCAGCGCGGCGTGTTCGAATGCGAAGTTGGGGGCGGCGGAGACGGCGCCGCCGAGGTCGCCTTCCCTACCGGCAAGCTCACGTATCCACCGGATGGGCCGGCGGACGAAGGCGGCGGGCGTCATGAAGGTGTTCGGATAACCGATCACCGAGGACAGCAGAATGGTGATCAGGCCCATGTCGTGGAAGAACGGCAGCCAGGAGACACCGAAATCGCCTTCCTGACCTTCCAGCGCGTGGATCACCTGGACCACGTTGGTCGGCAGGTTCAGATGCGTGATCATGACGCCGGTCGGGGTGCGGGTCGAGCCGGAGGTGTACTGCAGGTAGGCGACGGTATCCGGCTGGGCCGGCACGAGTTCCCAGGTGGAACCGACATCTGTAGGCACCGCGTCGACGGCAATGACGCGCGGCCGCTCCTTGGCCGGGCGGCTGCGGAAGAACTTGCGAACTCCCTCGGCGGAGTCGCTGGTGGTCAGGATCGCCGACGGGCTGCAGTCGTCGAGCACCGCGTGCAGACGGCCGACGTGACCCGGCTCGCCAGGGTCGAACAGCGGCACCGCGATCCGGCCGGCGTACAGGATGCCGAAGAAGGCGACGAGGTAATCCAGGTTCTGCGGGCACAGGATGGCGACGCGATCGCCGGGCTGGGTGACCTGCTGCAGACGGGCGCCGACCGCCCGGTTGCGGGCCCCGAACTCGGCCCAGGAGATGTCACGGGCGATACCGTCGCGTTCGGTGGAGTAGTCCAGGAAGCGGTACGCCAACTTGTCGCCGCGCACCTTCGTCCACTTCTCGACGTGACGAACCAGGTCGGTGTTCTCCGGGAACCTGATCTTGCCGTTCACGATGAACGGGTTGTGGTACGGCACGCCGCTCTCCTGTCACACAGTTCTGGGTCGGGTCACATCCGTATGGGCTGCAACGACGGTTACATCCGGCGCGGTCGGCCAGCGGAACGTCACACAATCCGCAACGCATCGACGCGCTAAGCCGACCACAGCTGTTCTTAAATTCCTCTTAATGTTAGTGGCCGGTGCGCCGCGAACCAAATCCGAAGGTACCGCTTGTGACATTCGTCAGGGTTACAGCAGGGCCGTGTCGTAGTGCCCGTTACCCGTGTTTCGGGTGTGGCGCGTTCTCGACGGTGGCATGCGCCCAATTCAGGGCCCACTCGGTGGCCGGCTGTCCATCCAAATTCCAGAACTGGGTCGTGGCATAGAGCGCGTGAACCGGTTGGCCCGCGCCGCCGGCCAGCACATCCAGCGTCTTGGGCAGATTGGCCAGGCTGAACGCGTCCTGCGGCGCAGCGCAGATCAGGTCGCCGGCCCCGCAGATCTCATTGGTCTTGCTGTTGAGCGTGCCGAAGCCGCCCGGCCGCGGCCCGGTCATGGTCAAACCGAGCCCGGACAGCACCGGCACCTCGTACAAGGTGATCTCGGCGCCCTCGCCCGGCGGATTAGGCCCGATGTCCTGGCCCACGCCTTGCTGCCGACGGCCGTCTGCGATCAACGTCACGCCGAGCACCAGATCGTCGTCGACCGGTCCGCGGCCGTTGCCGACATCGCTGGCGATGTCGCCGGCGATCACCGCGCCCTGGGAGAAGCCGACCAGCACATAGCTGGTCAACGGGCACTTGACGTTGATGTCGGTCATCGCCTTGACCGCTGCACGGGTGCCCTCGGCCCGGCTGTCGTTGTAGGACATCTGGGTGTCGCCGCTCAGCGGATTGTGAAACTGCGCGGTGTAAGGCACGGTGTATGTCTCGACCCGGCTGGAGTTGAACTGCTCGCTGATCGGCCGGGTGACGTTGAGTAGCAACGCCTTCGGGAACTGGACCGGGTTGAGTGGATTGTCTTGCAGCGACGATTCCCAGGTGCCGGGAATTGCGATGAGCTGCACGTCGGGGCAACTGGCGTCCTGGAAGGCCGGCCGCGGCTTGTGTGGGTAGGCCGAACTGCTGGTCGGCGGCACGATGCTGGGCGGCACCGCGCTGGGCACGTTTTTCGGTTGCCGCAGGATGGTCACCACAGCGAAGATGATCAGCCCGACCACGAGCGCCGTTGCGGCGGCGGCGATCAGCGCCAGGGTGCGGTGGCGCTTCCGACGGGAATTACGACGCGATTTAACAGCCATCAGCGAGTCCCGAGGGGGCCGGTAGCTTCGGCCGGCCGGGGGATCGGGACTTCCGCCGCGGAGTGGCGGAGGATGTCGTTGCCCACTGGTAGTTTTCCTTTCGGGATTGGACGGGTCCTTCGTGCAGCGTCGAGAGGCGCACCGCAGAGAAGAATCTGAGGCTGATTAAGGCCGACGAAAATGTCGGTTTCAGCCATCAGAGACGTCACGGTCTCCTGCTAGCAGAGCAGATATAAGGTCGGTTGCAAAATCGATGGCGGGCGGCGTGTTCGCCCCGTTTAGCCCGCCGTCGATCGCATTCAAGTGGGCCACTGGCAAATCGGCGCCGGCCCCGCGACAAACGGCGATACGTATCGGTCCCTGTACGGCGAGATATCCGAGCTGGCCGGCGATGCTCGGCGAAGCGGCCGTAAGGTCTGCTGCACCCTCTTACGGTACCGGTTCGGCGCACCGCCTCCCGGTTGGCGAGCTAGCGAATCGCGCCGACGATGTCGCCGGACATCGCGCCGAGTTGGCCGCTCCATGAGCCCCAGTCGTTGCTGCCGCCACCCGGGAAATCGAAGTGGCCGTTGTGGCCACCGACGTTGCGGTACTGCTGGTAGAAGAACCGGGCGTTGCCCATCGCCTCGCCGGCCTGGCCGATCATGGCGGCGGCGTCGCCGCCCATGTTCGTCGGGCTCCACACCCAGACCCTGGAGTTGTTCTGCGCGAGCAGGTCGGCGTGCACCCATGGGTCGTGCCACTTCCACCGACCCAGCTGCGCGGCGCCCCACATGCCGTTGGCGTCGACCCCACCGAACTGCTGCATGCCGGCGACGATCGCGCCGTTCGTGGTGGTGTTCGACGGGTACAAGAAGCCCGACAGCGAGCCGGCAAAGCCGAAGCGGTCAGGGTGGAAGCAGGCCAGGGCCATCGCGGCGTATCCGCCCTGGGATGCCCCGACGACCCCATGACCGCCCGGCGCCAGACCCTTGTTGGCCGCCAGCCAGTCCGGCAACTCCTGCGACAGGAACGTCTCCCACTGCTTGCTGCCGTCCTGCTCCCAGTTGGTGTACATGCTGAAGGCGCCACCGGCCGGTGCAGCCACCGAGATGCCCTTGCCGGCCAGCGTGTTCATCGCGTTACCCGCGGTCACCCAGTTGCTGACGTCCGGCGCGGCGTTGAACGCGTCCAGCAGATAGACCGCGTGCGGTCCGCCGGCCAGGAAGGCGACCGGGATGTCACGGCCCATCGCCCCTGACGGCACCATCAGCGTCTCGTAACCGGCGGCACGGGCCTTGGTCGTGGCGAGGCTTATAGAGCCTCCGATCCCGATCGTCAGCACGGCGGCGCACAGCAGCCGCAGCAGCATCGACAGCCCTCTCATACCGACCTCACTTGTCGCTTGACCACATCCTGGAGACCCGCAGATGGCCCCGTTCCCGCAAGGTAGCTAACCACAGTGTGCGAAACCGGACGCCGGAAATGACTAACGGCGGCGACCCCGCAGGGTCGTCGCCGTCAGTCGTGTTGTTCTTAACTCAGGTGTGCTGACCGGTCGCGGTGGCGGCCGGAGCACCCGGAGCACCCGGAGCCGCGCCCGGGCTGGGGCCGGCGCCCGGAGTGGCACCGAGGTGCGACTGCAGGTCGGGCAACATGGCGTGCAGCTGCGCGCCCCAGTACGGCCAGTCGTGCGTGCCGTTGGCGTCGAAGTTGAACACCGCGTTGTTCCCGCCGGCAGCCTTGTAGGCGTCCTGCCACTTGATATTGCTGGTCCGCACGAAGCCCTCGAGGAACTTGGCCGGCAGGTTGTCGCCACCCAGGTCGGACGGCTTGCCGTTACCGCAGTACATCCACACCCGGGTGTTGTTGGCGACGGTCTTGCTGACGTTGACCAGCGGGTCGTTACGCGACCAGGCCGGGTCCTCCTTCGGACCCCACATGTCGGCGGGCTTGTAGCCGCCGGCGTCACCCATCGCCAGGCCGATCAGCGACGGTCCCATGCCCTGCGAGGGGTCCATCAGACCGGAGAACGAGCCGACCTCGATGAACTGCGCGGGGTGGTAGTTGGCCAGGTTCAGCGCCGAGGCACCGGCCATCGACAGGCCGACAGCCGCGCCGCCGTTCTGCTTGACGCCCTTGGTGGCCAAGAAGGCGGGCAGCTCGCTGGTGAGGAAGGTCTCCCACTTGTAGGTCTGGCAGCCTGCCTTGCCACAAGCCGGCTTGTACCAGTCGGTGTACCAGCTCGACTGGCCACCCACCGGCATGACGAGCGACAGACCGGACTGCAGGTACCACTCGAACGCGGGGGTGTTGATGTCCCAGCCGTTGAAGTCGTCCTGCGCACGAAGACCGTCGAGCAGGTACACGGCGGGCGAGTTGGCGCCACCGCTCTGGAACTGGACCTTGATGTCGCGGCCCATCGCGGCCGACGGCACCTGCAGGTACTCGACGGGCAGACCCGGCCGGGAGAACGCTCCCGCGGTCGCGGTGTCGCCCACGACGCCGATCAGGCCCGGCAGCAGAGCCGCGGCGGCGGCCCCTATTGCGAGCCGGCGCGGCATCCTTTTTGCCGCGCCGAAAAACCTGTCAACAAGACTCATTCTTGCTTCCTCATCTTTGTCGGGCCCATATTCCTGGGTCGGACTGCATCGCACTTCTACTGCGCCAGCCAGATTGCTTCACTGCGCTGCTGTGCCCGTGTAGTCAACCACATCATCGGGGGTGTCATCTCATCGGCGTGTGTCCAATAACGGAACCCACACCGCGGACAGGCCCGCTCGGCGCGGCAGCGGATCACCACATCGTGAATGTGCCGAGGGGCGGTGGCACGCCGGTAAGAGTACACATGCCGGGTTGCTGGGCGCCGGTCCGGGTGGCCGCGCGGCGCGCGCTCGATCCCGGCCGCATGGCCGACGAAAATTCTCCGTCACAGCAGCGGCAGTTAGGGCCCGGTGGCGGGCAGACCCGTGTACGGAGCACCGCCGGACTCCGGAACGGCCAGGCCGCATCGAATGAGCTCGTAGCGCGGTACCCGGTCGATTCGGTACTTGGTGAACTCATAGGAGTGCAGGAAGTTCGAGACGAACCGGTGAAAACCCATCGGACCGCGCACCGAGCTCAGCATCTGCTGGGTCGCCGGACACTGCAGTGCTGCGGCGGCCTGTTGGACAAATTTCTCGTCGAGGTAGCCCGGAACACCCGGATACCACTTCACCCAGGGTCCGTCCGCGATCACCCAGTCCGGGAAGAGGTTTTTGTCGTGGCCGATCCGGCCGTGCTGCAGCCGGGCGGTGTGCGCCGCGAGGGGGTTGGCCAGCCCGATCTGGTCGATTACCCGAACATCCAGCCCGACATTCATGCCCACCATGCCAAGGTTGGTGAAAAAGACTGTGTGAGGCCCCTTTTGAGGTGCGGGCGGGGGCGCTGGCGGTTGCGGCTGAATTGGCGGGACGAGATCCCATTGATCGTAATTGCCGGACGGCAGCAACAACGCACCTTGCGGAGTGTTGTTGAGCGCCACCAGCACCGCGCGCATCCGCGGGTAGTCCAAGTAGTCGGCGGCCGTGAGCGGATGGGCGTGGCCCGTCGCCTGCGCATAGAAACGGCGTTCGTCGACGATGCCCGAGTAGGTGACCCGGGTGGCGTCGTCGCCCATTCCGGGCGAATTGGCCGCCCACAGCGACCAGCCCGCGACCGCCATCCACAACGCGCTGACCGTACCGGCCAGCCAGTAACCGGCCTCCCGGGACAGTCGGGTTCCGTCCGGAAACACCACCGGCACCACTGCCACCGGGGCGAGCAAACAAAGTAACGGTGCAAGCAGGACTCGGCCATGCATGAAATCCCCGCCCTGGCGGATCCAGTACAGCGCCTGCAGCAGACCGCTGACGAGAATGAAAACCACGACGGCCGCTGGGCTTTGAACCGACCGGGCCAGCGGCCCCGGTGAGCGGGCGGGGGTGTAGCGAATACCTTTCCTGCGACCGGCGGAGACCACCAGCGCCAGCCCCACCAGCAACACCGCCGGCACCCACAACGCGTAGGGCCGGTTGAAGTTTGACAGGTAGACCACGCCCTGCGACCATTTGTCACCCGCGGCGTCCTTGGCCAGCGCGGTCCCGGGGAACAGCAGCCCGTAGTAGCCCATCCGGAAGATCTGGTAGGCCACCGGAAGCAGGCCGCCCGCCACCACGATCAGCGCTCGGCGCCGTCGGCCCTTCGCGGCGATCAGCATCATGATCAGCGCCAGGCCGCCGATCAGGGCCAGCTCGGGGCGCACCAACACACTGCACCCGGCGACGAAAGCCAGCGCGCCGATGAACACTCGGCCGGACGGGCGCGCCCGCGGCGCCTGCGACCAGCAGACCATCATCCACCAGAGCAGCCCGAGGTAGGCCATCACCAGCCCGCTTTCCAGGCCGGAGGTGGCGAAGTCGCGGGCCGGCGGGACCGCGGCGTACACCAGCGCGCCGGCCGGCAGCATGACCGCCCGTCGTCCCAGCAAGCCGGGGGCGAACAGCCGGCCGGTGCCCAACATCAGCATCGCCAGCCCCGCCACACTGAGCAGCAGGGCCAACACCAGCGCGACATACTCCATGCGCATCGGCCAGGTCAGCCAGCTGCCGAAATACACCAGATAGGTCCACACCACCGAGGTGTTGGCTTCCACCCGCTCGCCCGCGTTGAACACCGGGCCGTTGCCCGCCAACAGATTTCGCACGGTCCGTAAGACGATCAGCCCGTCGTCGGCCATCCAGCGCCGCTGCCAGGCGCCCCACCCGAACAACACGGCGACGACGGCCACACTCACCCAAAGGCTGACCCGCACCGTGGCGTCGTACGGGAACGACGGCCGACCCACCAATGTGGCCACCGGGCGGCGCGGCGGGCCCGGGTTCTTGGCGGCCACGTCAGCCGAGGATAACCGCAGCACCTATGGTTCCGATCCAGGCCAAGAACAGCAGCTGCAGCACTCGGTCGCGCAGCGCGATGTCCTCGGGCTCGCCGGCCATACCGCCGTCGACGTCCACTGCGAGCCGCAGGATTGCGATGGTGAACGGGACCATCGACACCACGAACCAGCCGACCTGGCCGTGTTGCCGGTCGAATGCCCACAAGCCATAGCAGACCACCATCGCGGTGGCCGACAACGTCCAGACGAACCGCAGGTAGGTGCTGGTGTAGTTCTCCAGCGCCCTGCGGATCTTGGCGCCGGTGCGTTCGGCCAGTTGCAGCTCCGCATAGCGCTTGCCGGCCGCGATGAACAACGACCCGAACGCCAGCACCAGCAGGAACCACTGGGACAGATGGATACCGGCCGCGGCGGCGCCCGCGATGCCCCGGATCAGAAACCCGGACGACACAATGCTGATGTCGATCACCGCTTGGTGCTTGAGGCCGAAGCAGTAGGCAAGCTGTATCACGATGTAGACGGCCATCACCAAAGCCAGGTTTTGGTTGAGCCACCAGGACAGCGCCAACGACGCCACCCCGAGCACCACGGCCAGCGTGTAGGCCAGCCACTCGGGTACCACCCCGGCGGCGATCGGCCGGAACCGCTTGGTGGGGTGTTCGCGGTCGGCCTCGACATCGCGAACGTCGTTGATCAGGTAGATCGACGATGCCGCCAGGCAGAACACCACGAAGGCGATCGCGACCTGGCCAGGCACCCTGGCCCAGTCGTAGTGGACGTCGGTGCCCCACGCGGCCAGGGGCGCCATGGCCACCAGGATGTTCTTCACCCACTGGCGTGGGCGCATCGCCTTGACCACGCCGACGATCAGGTTCGGCCGGACCGTTTCGGGTTCGGTCACCGGCGCTTTGTTTTCGATGTCTTCACTCATTTGCTCGCTCCACGGTCGACCCGGGCGGCTGCCCTTTCCACGGCCGCTGCGACTATGGCGCCCACCGCCACGCCGGTGGCCACATCGCTGGGATAGTGCACGCCGAGCAGCACTCGCGAGAGCGCCATCGGCGGCACCAGCATGACAGGCAGCGGCAAGCCCGTGGCCCGGGCCAGCAGGATGGACGCCGCGGTGGTCGATGTGGCGTGCGCCGACGGGAAGCTCAGGCTGCTCGGTGTGCCGACATTCACCGCGACCGCGGGATGCTGCGGCCGAGGCCGCCGCACCACGCGCTTGATCAGCACCGCGGCCGCGTGCGCGCAGAATGCTCCGGCGCCGGCCACCAGCCAGGCCCGCCGCCGTGCCGGCTGCAGAATCGCACCAATCGCCGATACCGCAAGCCAGCCGAGACTGTGCTCACCGAAATAGGACAGGGCCCGCGCCGTCGCCAACGCCCCGGGGCGGTCGGCGAACGCTGATTGAACGGCTACCAGTGCGGCCACTTCGCCGCGAGGCGGCGCCGATTCAGCCGCGATGTCGGCCATTGCCAGACAGATTCTTTGTGGCCGAGTCGGCTTCGGGCGAGCCGTGGGCCGGCAACAGCACCGTCTCCCATTTCTCCTTGCTGGACAGCACCGGCAGCGCCTCGCGGTAGACGCGGCGCATCTCGTCGAAGCGGCTCAGCAGTTGCCGCTGACGCCGCAGCGACTGCCACAGCAACGCGAACATCTTGGCTCGGTCGCGCTGCCGGTAGACAGCGCCACGGCCGTCGGCCGTCGTGACGGTGGCGCCGTCCAGCGTGGACAGCCGGAACCACCGGGCGTCTTGGGTCGGCACGTTGAGCTGGGGGCGCCGATGATGCGTCGGGTCTTCCCGCTTGAGCTGATGGAGCGTTCCGCGGGCCAGTCGGTAGCCGATTGTCAGCGGGTTCACCGGCGGCTTCATCTCGTAGTTCCGCTGCGATGGCGCCGGCAACTCGTCGGACGACGGCAACACCACCGCATCGGGGAATTCCTTGCGCATGCGGTGCACCTCGGGCAGCGCGGATTCCAGTATCGAGAAGATGTGCTCCGGGCCGGCGAGGAAGTCGTCGATCGCCCTGTTCTGAATGGCGACCGTCGAATACTCAAGGCAGGAAAGGTGTTTGAGGGTCGCCTTGAGGTGGCTGCGGACCAGGCCGGACACGTCGCCGTCCCAGTGCATGGCCGCGACCACCAGCCGGTTGCGCAGGTGGAAATAGGCCTGCCAGTCGATCGCGTCGTCCTTGTCGCTCCATGCCATGTGCCAGATCGCCGCACCGGGCAACGTGGCGGTGGGATAACCGTGCTCGGCGGCGCGCAACCCGTAATCGGCGTCGTCCCATTTGATGAACAGCGGTAACGGCTGGCCGAGCTCCTCGGCGACATGCCGCGGGATCATGCACGTCCACCAGCCGTTGTAGTCGACGTCGATGCGCCGGTGCAGCAGCTGGCTGCGAGGGTTGTTGTCGCTCAACGGGTATTCGGCGAAGTCGTGGTCGTATTCGGTGAATGGCGCTGCGGTCCACATGAAGTTCGCCCGGTCGACCATCTCGCCCATGATGTGCAGGTGCGACGGCTCCTGCAGGTTGAGCATCTGGCCGCCCACCAGCATCGGTGTCTTGGCGAACCGGTGCATCGCGAGAATGCGCAGAATGGTGTCGGGTTCCAGCTGGATATCGTCATCCATGAACAGGATTTGCTGGCAGTCAGTGTTTTTCAGCGCCTCGTACATCACCCGGCTGTACCCGCCGGAGCCGCCGAGGTTGGGCTGGTTGTGAATGGAGAGTCGATCGCCAAGCGGCGCGGCGACGGCGGCAAAATCGGGGTGATCGCGGACTTTCGACGTGCCCTGGTCAGGCACAATGACTGCGCCGATAACCTTGTCCACCAATGGGTCTGAGGTGAGGTCGCGCAGCGCGTTGACACAGTCATTCGGCCGGTTGAAGGTCGGGATGCCAACAGCGACGTTCGCGACGCCCGGTGCCGGCTGGTCGGAGTACCACCCGGCGCTGCCCAGCGTGACCTTGCTGTCGGTGGTGATGTCGAACCAGATCCACCCACCGTCTTCGAACGGCGCCAGTGGCACCTGCAACTCGACTGTCACCGGTTGCTCACCGGCGCTGGCGAATTCACGTCCTTCGACGAAGATCCGCGCGCCGGTCGCCTTGGTCCGATAGACGTCCAGGCGACCGGATCCGGTCAGCTCGGCCCGCAGCACCACCGACGTGCACGTCGTCCACCGCCGCCAGTAACTGGCCGGGAAAGCGTTGAAATAGGTGGCAAACGACACCTCGGACTCGGCACCGATCTGCAGTGACGTGCGGTTGATCGCGTGCGCGCGACGGGAGTTGGTCGTCGACTCCTCGAGGTACAACTTGCGCACATCGAGTGGCTCGCCGGGGCGCGGCAAGATGACGCGCGCCAGCAAGCTCACGGCTTTTCCGGATTCCGTGATCGGGGCACCCGCACTGGCGGTGGCCCTGGCTGCGTCGTCGCCGGCGGTCTTTGTCATCCCCCGATGCTTCCTTTGCTGTTCTCGTCCAAGGGTGCGCCCTCACGCAGGTGCGGCGCCAGGATGTTGTCGTACATGTTCAGTGCACTGGCGATGGCCATGTGCATGTCGAGATACTGGTAGGTGCCAAGGCGCCCGCCGAAAAGCACCTTCGCCGAAGCGGTTTCATCTTTGGCCCGGGCCCGGTAGGCGGCCAGCACGGTGCGGTCGGCCTCGGTGTTGATCGGGTAATAGGGCTCGTCGTCGTGGTCGGCGAATCGGGAGTACTCCCGCATGATCACCGTCTTGTCGGTCGGGTAGTCCCGCTCGGGATGAAAGTGGCGGAACTCGTGGATGCGGGTGAACGGCACGTCGGGGTCGTTGTAATTCATCACCGGAGTGCCCTGGAAATCCCCGATCGGCAGCACCTCGACCTCGAAATCCAGCGTCCGCCAGCCTAAGTGGCCATCCACGTAGTTGAAGTAGCGATCCAGCGGGCCGGTGTAGATCACCGGAGCGTCCGGACTGGCGGCGCGCAGCTCGTCGCGCACGTCGAACCAGTCGGTGTCCAGCCTGACCTCGATGCGGTCGTCGGCGGCCATGTTCTGCAGCCAGGCGGTGTAGCCGTCGACCGGCAGCCCCTCGTAGGTGTCGTTGAAGTAACGGTTGTCGAAGGTATAACGCACCGGCAGCCGGGTGATGTTGGCCGCGGGCAACTCCTTGGGGTCGGTCTGCCACTGTTTGGCGGTGTAGCCCTTGACGAACGCCTCGTAGAGCGGACGGCCGATCAGCGAGATGGCCTTCTCTTCGAGATTCTGGGCGTCAGAGGTGTCGATCTCCGCGGCCTGCTCGGCGATCAGCTCACGCGCCTGGTCGGGTGTGAAGTAGCGGCCGAAGAACTGGGACACCAGCCCGAGTCCCATCGGGAATTGATAGGACTGCCCGTCGTGCATCGCGAAGACCCGGTGCTGGTAGCCGGTGAAGTCGGTGAACTGCCGCACGTAATCCCACACTCGCTTGTTGGAGGTGTGGAAGAGATGCGCGCTGTACTTGTGTACCTCGATGCCGGTCTGTGGCTCAGCCTCGGAGTAAGCGTTTCCGCCGATGTGCGGGCGCTTTTCGACGACGAGCACGCGCTTGTCGAGTTGGCTGGCCACGCGCTCGGCGATCGTCAGGCCGAAAAATCCAGAGCCGACAACGAAGAGGTCAAAACGAGTGGCCATCGGTTGCCTAGGGTATCCGACCGCGCGACCAGAACCCGCTTGGCAGCGGCGTTCGGCCGGGGTGTTCTGTGCGGCGCGTTCGCCGACGGCGTGGATACCAGCCCCGCGGCGCACGATCGAGTGCGTTTTGGTGACGAAGGTCGCGATTGGCTCACGATTCGATCTCGCCACTCTAGTCACACCAATCACGTCAGTACCATCGATCACGTGCCCGAAGTAGCACTCTTCAAGGCACCTTGCGCGTGCTGAGCGCGCAGGAGACCGAGATCGCAATAGTCCAGATTGAGGAGACTTCCGTGCCGAACCGACGTCGACGCAGGCTCTCGACAGCCACGAGCGCAGTCGCCGCTCTGGCGGTCGCGAGTCCATTTGCTTATGTAGCCGTCAGCGGTCTGCCGACCGACACCAAGCCCGCACCCCAGCACCGTGAGTTCGTTCAGGCCGCCGGAGTGGGCGACCTGCCCGGTGAGTTGATGTCCGCGCTGTCGCAGGGGCTGTCGCAATTCGGGGTCAACCTCCCGCCGATACCGAGCCTGACCGGTGCTACTAGCCCCGGGCTCGCCTCGCCGGGCCTGACCGATCCGTCGCTGGCCTCGGGACTGACCTCGCCAGGTCTCACCACCCCCGGGCTGACCAGCCCTGGCCTCACCAGCCCCGGCCTCACCAGCCCCGGCTTGACCACACCGGGTCTGACCACACCGGGTCTGACCACGCCGGGTCTGACCTCGCCGGGTCTGACCAGTCCGGGCCTCACCCCGGGCACGACGCCGGGCCTCACCCCGGGCACGACGCCGGGCCTGACGCCGGGTGCGACACCGGGCCTGACCAGTCCGGGCCTCACCCCGGGCACCACGCCGGGCCTCACCCCCGGCACCACGCCGGGCCTGACCGATCCCTCGCTGACCACGCCGGGATTGACCAGTCCGGGCGGCGTCACGCCGGGGCTGACCAGCCCGACTGCCTTCGGTCCGACGTCGGGTGCACTGCCGAACCCGAGCGAATTCCCGATCAGCGACCCGGTCGGCTTGGACCCGGGCGCCGGCGGCACCTACCCGATCCTGGGCGATCCGTCACTCGGCGCCGCGCCGTCGTCGGGCGGAAGTAGCGGCGGGCTGGTCAGCGACATGATGAGCGCAGCCAACCAGTTGGGCGCCGGCCAGGCCATCGACCTGCTCAAGGGCATGATCATGCCCGGGCTGCAGCAGGCTATGCACGGCGGCGCACCGGCTGCCGCGGCAGCGCCGGGTGCGATACCGGTGCCCCCGGTACCGGTGCCTCCGGTACCGGCGGCACCGCTGCCGACACCCTGATCGGGGCCCGGCCTGACGGATTTGTCACCCGAAACGGCACCGCAGAAGTGGGACCGCGCGCGAGCAGCGCCGCCCAATCTCTGCGGTGCCGTGCCGTGCGTTCATTAACATAATTCACTTGCGTAGCGTGTCGAATCATCTGCAACACTAGACACATACGTAACATCGGGTGGTGCCGCGCCGCCGTCCCGCACCGACGATGCTGTTCACCGCCGTCGTCGCGACAGTGGTGATCCTGCCGTGGGCGGCCGACCCAGCCATCGGACATCGGGATGGGCCGCATCAAGCTCTCCGCCCGGGCGATACTCATCTCGCCCAGCAGCCGTTGGTCGGCCTCGGCGGAGGCGTCACAGTCCGCGAAATCAGCCAAACCACACCGTTTTCCATGGTTGCGCTGACCGGCGGAGACCTCGGCGGCACCTCGGCGCGGATACGCGCCCGCCACGCCGATGGCTCGTGGGGTCCGTGGTACGAGACCGAGGCGCTGGCTGCCCCGGGCAGTCGCGGCTCAGCACCGGGTCCATCGGGCACCGATCCGGTGTTCGTCGGCAAGACCACGACCGTACAAATCGCGGTCACCCGCCCGCCCGGAGCACCGCCGACCGAACGACCGCGCGGCCCGACGCCGACCACCACCGGCTTGGGCTACCTGCCGGCCACCGTGCAACAGCCGCTGGCGCAGAACATCTCCGCTGTCCTCATCTCCCCGCCGCAGGCACCGGCCGACACCCAGTGGGCGCCGCCCACCGCGGTCATCGCGGCGGGTCAACCGCCCAACATCATCCACCGGACCCAATGGGGCGCCGACGACCTGGTGCGCTGTGGAAACCGGCCGTTCAACGCAGCTATCCGCGCCGCCGTCGTGCACCACACGGCGGAGAGCAACGACTACCAACCACAGGACTCGGCGGCGATCGTTCAATCGATTTACGCCTATCACACCCAAATACTGGGCTGGTGCGACATCGCCTACAGCGCGCTGGTCGACAAATACGGCCAGGTATTCGAGGGCCGGGCAGGCGCGTTGGGCGGGCCGGTGCAGGTCGATGCCACCGGCGGCTTCAACCGCGAAACCTGGGCTGTGGCGATGATCGGCAACTTCGATGACGTCGCGCCGACCCCGATCCAGCTCAACACCACGGGCCGACTGCTCGGTTGGCGGTTGGGTCTGGATCACATCAATCCGAAAGGCACGGTCACATTGGCGTCGGCCGGCGGACCGGACACCAACTATCCCGTCGATGCCACCGCGACGCTGCCGACTATTTTCAGCCACCGCGACGTCGGCGCCACCGACTGCCCGGGCAACGTTGCCTACGGCCTCATGGACGAAATCCGCGATACCGCGGCGCGTTTCAACAGCCCGCCCAGACCTGAAGACTTGGCGATGGCTCTGCAAGGCGGCGCAATCTATGACCGCTGGCAGTCGATGGGCGGGCTAAACAGCGCGTTGGGCGCGCCGACATCACCGGAATCAACCGCGGCCGGCGAGGCGCGCTACGCCACCTTCGACAAGGGCGCGATGTACTGGTCGCCGGAAACCGGCGCCGAACCGGTCACCGGAGCCATCTACGACGCGTGGGCCTCGCTCGGGTACGAGCGCGGTGCGCTGGGACTGCCGACCAGCGGCGAGTTTCAGGAGCCGCAGTGGGTCAAGCAGAATTTCCAG
>DASQSQ010000239.1:0-3671 GCA_035642315.1 Mycobacterium sp. | reverse complement strand
TACAGCGGGCTCGCTTTGATGGTGCTGCGCTGCGCAGCCAATCTGCCCATCGACGCCGCCGACCGCGACAAACCCGCATTTGTGACCGCTGGTTCGATCCTGCAGGCCGCCGTACGACAACGCAGCGTCCCCGCCGCTCACTAAGGGCTCAACAGCTGGTTAGCCGATCGACACCGGTTGGTCGATCGGGTCTATGGGAAGGTCGCCGTCCACGATCGCCGTCACCGCCAACTTGTTCAGGGTGATCGCACCCCCGTGGTTGGCCAGGAAGGCGATATCGCTGGCGTCGCGTCCGGTGGCGATGCGCAGCAGCGTCTGCCGTGGCGCCAGTAAGGTCCCATCGAGTACCCGCCATTGCCCGTCGACGAATGCCTCGGCGACTGCATGGAAGTCCATCGGATACAGACCCGGCGCGTATACCGACACCGCGCGGGCAGGTACGTAGACCGCGCGTAGCAGCGCTACCACCAGGTGCACGAAGTCACGGCAAACCCCGGCGCCGGCGAGCATTGTGTCCACCGCGCCGTCGATGGGGTCGCTTGAGCCGGGCACATAGTTCAGCCGGGTACCCACCCAGAGGGAGACCCTCTCCAGCAGAGTCGTCGAGTCGCCGTAGCTGCCGAATTCAGTTGCGGCAAAACCGTAGAACTTGTCGGCCTCGGCGTACCGGCTGGGGCGCAGATACATCGACAGGTCGGCTTCGGTCACCGGCGCTGGATCGGTCCGGCCGACGATCGTCGCGGCATAGTCGACGGTCAAGTACCCGGCGGGGACCTCCATCTTGTGGATGCGGCTGCCGTGCATACCGCTGATCTCTGAGTATTCAACGGGATTGCCGTCCAGCACGAACGACAGCCGCTCTGAAACGTCGGCATTCGGGTGCGGCGCGACAGCAATCTGGAATTCCAACGTCGCTGGGTCGGTGATCTCGACTTCGAGCTCGGCGCCTACCTCTCGCTTCATAACACCGATACCGACCGCATGTGCGTCACCCACCAAGACCCCGAGGTGGGCGGCACTCGAGGCCGTCCGACAGCGAATCACTTTCCTCCGTCGCCCCGCCCTCGGAATCCCACGTCGACTGTGCCGCAAGCATTTCCCTGCGTTTGGCCCTCCTGCGTACTCCCGCGCCGAGGATGTCCCAAGGCGATACAGAAGTACCCGGGTGCCGGATCGTCGCCCTGGACCGGCGGTTGTGAGTGGGTTCGTACGCGGACCTCTGGTGGTCGAGCTGCCGAATCAGCTCGCGCTTCGCATCACCCAGCGCACGGGTGATGTCCGGGTTCTCGCCGACGGCTATGAGCGGCGTCAGGCCGGGTAGGCTCGTGCGCAATGTGACGCGCTGCTCCTTGCCGCCGCGGCCCTGGAGAGAGACGTCCACGCTCACATCGCGGGAACCCCACCTACCGAGATGCGGCCCGAGCGTCGACAACGTCTCCACCACATGTGAGTGCTCCTTCGCCACGAAACCCGCACCTATGCGGATCACGTTTTCGTGAAAGATATTTCGTTGCTTATTATCAGAATTTCTCATTGTGGCCCTTCAGTTGACTGGCGGGCACCCGTGCGTCCGATTTCAAAGGCGAATCCGCGTGGACACAGCGGACGGCAATTTTCCGGGCTGATCCTTCTAGTAAACGCGCCGGCAATAGCGATGTCAACATCGTTGGCGCGCAACGCGGTTCGCGCCAGTTAATGTCGTACCCAGCAACAACATTGGCGCATCGGAGTGTTGCCGCCGAGCATCAAACTGTCGTGGCTGAATCTGCGATATCGACGTGCGCGAGTCGGGTTCCCCGGCGGCGTTGCGCGCACAGTGCACTTTCAGCACGCGCTGCGCGCACGACGTCGTCGGCAATCCGGAATGCTTCGGTGTCCCGTTCTGCGTCCACGATGCTTAACGTGGCGGCTTGCCGCAACACCATTACGGCCACAGCGCTCGAGGTCCGGCATGGGACCACGAGGAGATTCGCCGAACACTGACTGCCGGTGATCATCATCAGGCGTTGGTGGCTGGTGACCAGGACGGGGTTCGCCATGCTCGCGCGCTTCATCGCGTCCAGATCTGGGTGACCCTCCAACGATGACCAGTTGACGCTGATATCGAAGATCTCGCCCAATCGTGAGGATAGGGCGCCAATCAGGTCGGGAAGCTCGCGCGCTACCGAGGCCGTGTGCGGCCACCAGCCCCCATCGAGGCCCTTGCCGAGTTCGACGGCCAGGGTAAGCCGGACCGGACTGGCCAAGCGTCGGGCACATGCCGCGCGGTTCATGGCGTTGAGCGGCCCTTAGTCAACAAAATCGGTGTCGCTGCTTGAGTGCATGAGCTTCGGCGATCCATACACGATTCCTTCACTTCGAGGTTCTCCCGGCACACGAGTGCGGGATCAACGAACGAATCTGATCGCAAGTGGCGATGTCCCGCCGACTACGCCGCCCAGGGATCACCGTGGCTACTAAACGTTCAACATCGACGCTACACCGCGCCCGTCGTGGTATCCGTTCGCAGAGCGCGGTGAACGAAGCGGATACACCTGATTGCTCGTGCTACCTTGAAGCAGGATGTTTTTCGTACATCCGTTCTGAATGAGAGAAGTTGAAAAGTATGACGCAGGGAACTGTGAAGTGGTTTAACAGCGACAAAGGCTTCGGTTTTATCGCTCCTGATGGCGGCGCAGAGGATGTGTTCGTCCATTACTCAGAGATCCAAGGCAGCGGTTTCAAATCGCTCGAGGAGAACCAACGGGTTCAATTCGAAGTCGGCCAAGGGGCCAAAGGCCCTCAGGCAGTAGGAGTTACACCGGTTTAGCGATCTCTTTGTCACAGGTGGGCTGGCGGGCACTGTCCTGCCAGCCCCCATTGCTTTTATAGTGCGAGTAGCGTTCAGGTATCGGCGGTATGTCGCACGCGACCATTTCAGATTGTGTCGTCGCCGATCCGAATGATTTGGCCGATTCGCGGCCAAGACAGGGGCGTCGCATGACGCTGCAGCACGGCCGAAGCACGACCGGTTCGAAGCGCACACCACCCGAGAAGACACCGCGACTGCGCTTGAAGCCCAAGGCTCCCACCAGCGGATATGTCGATGGGGCGTGGTGGCCGCACAGCGATGACCTTCCGGTTGAGCTGCCAGATCTGCTGGCGGTGCTGTCGGTACGACTCGGCCCTATTGATCGCGTGATATACAACCTCGCCGAATGGGCGAAGGCCCCGACCAAAGTGCCGATTGGCGGCAGAACGATACGCCTCGGCGGGTACCAAAGGCAGCCGGTCAACACCATCGAAGTAATCGGACTCAATCGCAACAAGATCGTCCTGCTCGTGGTGTCTGCCCGCACCGACCCACACCACGCCCACGACATCCTGATGGCTGCGGCGGCGCCGAACAATGCGTCAACAATCGACGGCCTATTGCACGACTAACGTCTGAGACGGTTAGTAGCCGCGACCAGCGGGTTCGTAGTGGAACTCGTCGAGTTCGACTCGCGATAGCCGCTCGACGAACGTCTGGCCGTTATAGGGGAACTGCGTCACGACCTTCCCGTTGGGATGACGGAAGTAGTTGTTGCAGTTGGCAACCCACACGGTTCCCGCGAGCGCAGCCTGGATTTCGGCGTTGTATGCATCGTGGACCGGCTGTTTGATCTCCACCGCGCGGAGCCGCCGGCGAC
>DASQSQ010000238.1:0-3306 GCA_035642315.1 Mycobacterium sp. | reverse complement strand
GGCACGGTGGTCGCGACCGGTTAGCCGGGTGATCAAGTCCGCGGGCAGGTGGTCCGCGCCGACAAGATCGGTGAGGGTGAGATCAGGCGCGAGGTTAGACACCACCACGGGTGCGCTGATCGTGGACCCGTCGCGGAGTCGCACGCCCGTGACACGGTCGTTTTCCACCAGGATCTTCTCGGCTTTGGTCCGGAACCGGATCTCGCCACCTCGGGAGACGAAGAGCTCATGGAGGTGTTGGGTGAGTGCTCCGATACCGCCCTCGAGCTTGGTCATCATCGCGGTGCTCTCGTCCGGCACCGCCAGCGCAAAGGCCAGGCAGGTGGCGCTGCCGGGGGTGTACGGGCCGCGATAGGTGGAGTTGACGGCCAGAAACGCCAGCATCCCGCGCATGATTGCGTGCTTTTCTTTGTCCGGCAGGTAGCGGTCGATGGCGTCCATCGCCGAGCCGAACAGCATCTGATGGATGGCCGTGCGTTCGGCTTCGCTTGCCGCGCAGGAATACATCTCATCGAGCGTCTTCGGTGGCGTACGCACCTCGAATCGGCCCAGCGCTTTCGCCGGTCCCTGGCTCCAGGCGATCAACTCGGCCATGCCCATGATCGCGTCGGCGCCGTGTTTCTCGCCGAGATGCGTCATCAGCTGCATGGGATCGCGGTAGAAGATCATCGGCTCCTCGCCGGACTCGCCGATGTTGACCGACATCACTTCGGCGTCGACGGTCGGAAGTGTGTCCAGGCCAAGCTCTTTGGTGATCTGCGGGGCGGTGGGAAACTGCACCGATCCCGCGATCTCGTAGCGGAATCCGTCAATGAGCTCGACCGTCGCGGCCATTCCCCCGCTGTAGGTATTGGCCTCCAGACACAACGTGCGGAGGCCAGCACCCTGCAGGATGGCGGCTGCCGCCAGGCCGTTGTGCCCGGCGCCAACAACGATCGCGTCATAGTCAGTCATCGCTCGCATCCCTTCTCAAGGCCACTGCCGGGCCGCGCACACAGCAGAATATGTCAGTACTGACATAATAGGAAGATGTCAGTACTGACTATTGTAGAAATTCGGGATAACATCTGGCGCGATGACGGAGGCGACGAATCTTCACGAGCTGCGCCGGCGATCGACGCACGAGGCGTTGCGCCGGGTAGCGCTGGCGCAGTTCGCCAGCAAGGGCTTCGGCAATGTGACGGTGACGCAGCTGGCCACCGAGGCCGGCGTCACCGAGCGGACGTTCTTCCGGCACTTCCCCAGCAAGGAAGCAGTCCTGTTCCAGGATTACGACACTCACCTGGACTGGCTGGCCGAGGCGTTGGCGCAACGGCCCGCCTCGGAGTCGCTGTTCGATGCCGTGTTGGCCAGCGTCGCGAGCTTTCCGCATGACGTCGAAGTGGTTCGCCAGGCGGCGATCGCCCGTTCGACGTTGATATCCGCCGAGCGCATCGCGGCGCATTTGCGCGTGGTGCAGTCGTCGTTCGCCGAGGTGCTGACCGACTTCATCAAGACTCGCCACGCCGGAGTCCCCGACCTCGACCTCGTCGCTGAGGTCGCCGGAGCCACCCTGGCGGCGGCTCTTGTGGTGGCGGTGCAGAAGTGGGGTGACGACGGCTGCACCGGCGATCTCGGTGAAATCGTCGCCACGAGTGTCGATCTGGTGCGTTCCGGGCTTGCGGCCCTGGCCTAACCGGCCAGCCGCACCAGCGGTAGCCAGGCCTGGATCTCTCCGGCACGCGAGCCGGAGAGGTGCAGCGCCCCGGCGGCGCTGGCGTCCGTCACCGCCAGCAGTCCGGTGGCCAGCAACAGCCAGGTTCGAGGATCGGTCTCGACCACATTGGGCGGTGTGCCTCGGGTGTGCCTCGGCCCGGAAATGCACTGCACCGCAACGAATGGCGGAACACGGACCTCGACGCTGGCGCCCGGCGCTAGCGCCGCCAGCGTGCGGGCGGTGAGCCGAACCGCCGCCGCCAGCTCCGCACGACTGGGAACCGGATTGGTGTCGTCGCGCAACCAGTCTTCGACAGCCCGGACCGCTGCGCGGGTCTGCACCGGGTCGGCTTGATGACGGGCGGCCATTCGCCAACACTATTGCAAGGCCACCCCGAGCTCTTGCGCGATAACTCTGATCATGTGCTGAACGCCAATTTCGTTGCGCCCAATGATCATGCCGCAACTCGTCGGGTTTGACCTCAACTAGGGTTGAGGTTCTAGCGTGGATGCTATGTCGTTCAAACCGCATGAGATTGAGTTCATGAAGGCTGCCGACCTCGCGCGGCTGGCCACCATCCAACCCGACGGCACACTGCAGAACAGTCCGGTCGGCTTCAGCTACAACGAAGCTCTGGGCACCGTGGACATCCATGGCTACCGGATGTCGAAGAGCCGCAAGTTCCGCAACCTGGCTGCCAATAACACCGTTGCGCTGGTGATCGACGACATTGCGTCCCGCAACCCGTGGCGGGTGCGGTGCCTGGAGATCAGGGGGACAGCCGAACAGGCCGAGTCCGGCGAGCTCCGCGCCGAGCCCAACGGTGACGAGATCGACACCGCGATCATTCGGATTACCCCGCGGCGCATCATCAGCTTCGGTATCGACGACACCGAGACCGAACCGCACAAGTTGGCGACCGACAGCCGCGACGTGCCGACTACCGCCGACTAGCCCGCGACCGCCGCTGGATCGTCAGCGCCGCCGCTGCGGCGGACTCGTTGATCGCCAGGTGGACCAGCATCGGCGCGCTGAGGCTGCCGGAATGTTCAGCCAGCCAACCGAATATCCAGCCCGCACCCCCGGTAGCAAGCACGGTGGGCAGCACGGGCTCGCCGGTCGCACGCGCATCGGCGATGTGGGAAAGGCCGAACGCGAGCGCCTGCAGCAGCCGACCACCGGATGCGCCGTAGCCGCGGCCGGCGACGGCGGCCAGCGCGGCACGGAATGCCGCCTCCTCAGCCCACACCGTACCCAGCGGTATCCGCAACCCCAGCCAGGTCGACGCCGGCGCGGGCAGTTCACGTTCGGCCATCGAAACCCGCACGGCCGGAACCGATGTCGATGCCGCGACTGCCGTCGCCGCCACCGAACCAACGGCCAGCCCCAGCCGCAATCCGGTCCACAGCGGTGGTGGGCGCAGGCCCAGCGGCGCCCTCGTCACGAGGACCAGCAGCCCGGCAAGACCGGCCTGGAGCGGGACCCGCGCGGGTAGTCGGGGGCCGACGAAGCTCCAGCCGACCAGCGCTGTGGCCAGCCCGATCGCATTTATGCGACGAAAGTTACTGTGCTGCATCAGGTTCTGCCTCGGACGTTTGCAACGCGGCACG
>DASQSQ010000237.1:0-4747 GCA_035642315.1 Mycobacterium sp. | reverse complement strand
CGGCGACCGCTGCCGGTTCCGACCAGGGAACCACCGCCACCGGCACCCCCTCCGCAGACGATCAGCGTGGCGCCGCCGCCTCCCCAGACAATCACGATGGTGCCGGCCCCGCCGCCATCATCGGAGGAACAGGGATCCCCGCCGCCGTTCGGCGCTCCACCGGCACCACAGGCACCGGGGGCACCACAGGCACCAGGGGCACCACAGGCACCACAGGCGCCAGGGGCACCACAGGAGCCCAAGACACCGGGCGCCGCCGACCATGGTCACGGCAAGACGGTGCTGCCGGGCTATTCCCGTGGGGGACATGTGGTTTCGGTTGACTATCCGCGACCGGTCGCGCCGCCGCTGGATCCACCGCCCGCAGCTCCGGGTGACGCATTCACTGGAATAGCGCCCGACGCCGAATTGATCTCGATCCGGCAGTCCAGCCAGGCGTTCAGCCTCAAGGACGCGTACACCGGCGACGAGGACCCGCAGACCCGGCAAAAGCGGGACAATATTTTCACCATGGCGCGGGCCATCGTGCACGCGGCCGACATGGGCGCGCGCGTCATCAACATCTCCCAGGTGATGTGCATGAGTGCGCGCAGCGTCATCGACGCGCCTGACCTGGGTGCGGCGGTGCGTTACGCGGCGGTCGATAAAGATGCGGTCATCGTGGCCGCCGCCGGCGATACCAGCCAGCGCGACTGCAAAGAAAATCCAATGCTGGATCCCTTGCACCCCAATGATTCCCGGGACTGGAATGGCGTGACCACAGTGGTCACTCCGTCGTGGTACAGCGACTATGTCCTGACCGTGGGCGCAGTTGATTCGTCGGGCGCGCCGATGGACAAACTGAGCGTCGCCGGGCCATGGGTGGGTATCGGGGCACCCGGTACCGACGTCGTCGGGTTCTCGCCGCGAGATGACAGCCTGATCAACGCGATTGACGGTCCGGATAACTCGTTGCTGGTGCCAGCGGGCACCAGCTTCTCCACCGCGATCGTCTCGGGCGTGGCGGCGCTGGTGCGGGCGAAATACCCGCAGCTGTCGGCGCACCAGGTCATCGACCGGTTGACTCGGACCGCCAGGGCACCGGCTCGCGGCGTGGACAACCAGATCGGCTACGGAGTCGTCGACCCGGTCGCGGCGCTGACCTGGGATGTACCCGAAGGGTCCGTCTTGCCGAAAGAGTCGGGGTCACCACTGAAGATGCCTCCGGTGCCAACCCCGCGCGACATGACGCCGGTGTGGGTCGCCGCGGGTGGACTGGGTGGCGCACTACTAATCGCCGGCATGGTGTTCGGTGGAGCGATGCTGATGCGAAGGTCAGGGAGACAGGAATGAAGGCACAACGCGAGTACGGGCTAGCCCTGTCGTGGCCCCGGGTTACCGCGGTGTTTCTCATTGACGTTGCGCTACTGGTGATTGCGAGTCACTTACCCCAGTCTTGGCAGGCCGGTCATGCAGCCTTCTGGGTGGGTGTGGGTCTCGCGGTGATCGTGACGATCGTTGCGCTGGTCACCAACGGGGGCGTTCCCGTCGCGTCGGCGCCAATTGCGCGGGTGCGCAATTGGTACGCCGATCCGGAGGCGCTGACCGTCGGCTGCACCCCCGCGATCGATCACCGTCGTCAATTCAGCAAGGAAACGGTCGGGATACGTGAGTACGACGGCCAGCTGATCGGCGTGATCGCGGTCGAAAGTAGCGGCGAGGCAGCGGCGGGACGGCACCGTCATCGGGATGCACTGCCAGCGAGCATGCCGCTCGAGGCGGTCATCGAGGCGCTGCGCCAGTTCGATGTCCGCCTGGACAGCGTCGACATCGTCTCGGTGGGAACGCGCCAGGGCGGCCAAGGCGTCAAATCGGCTGTTCAAGATGATTTCGGCGCACGCGGCGATCGGCGCCCGCTCGACGAGCGCAAGACCTGGCTGGTGCTGCGCATGGACCCGCTGCACAACGTCCAGGCAGTGGCGGCCCGCGATTCCGTCGCGAGCACCGTGGCGGCGGCTACCGAGCGGCTGGCTCACGACCTCGACGGACGCAGCTGCGCGGCGCGACCACTGACCGCCGACGAGATCATCGACGTCGACGACGCCGTGTTGGCCGGGCTTCAACCGGCTCACATCCGACCGTTCTGGCGTTACCTCAAGACCCCCAATGGGTACGTGACCAGCTTCTGGGTGTCACCTGCCGACATCAACAGCGAGACGCTCGAGGAGCTGTGGCTGACCGATGCCGACGTCACGGTGATGACGATCCGGCTCATCGCGGACGGTCGTGAAGCCGATGTGGCGGTCTGGGTGCGCTACCACAGTCACGACCGGCTGCGTAAAGAGACGTTCGGCGGGTTGAACCGGCTGACCGGCCGCCAGTTGGGCGCGGTCGCGGCGAGCCTGCCGGCCCCGACCTCGCGTAGGCCGCTGCCGATGCCGAGTCGCATACTCGACGATGGCGAGGGCATCTCCGTTCCGGTCGGTGCGGTATACCAGTAATCGTGAGTCACGCCGAAGCATCACGATGACCCGGCCGGGGGCCGGCGTAGCAGACGCCCGCAATGCGATGGTTGCGGGCCTGTTGGCGTCCGGGATTTCGGTCAACGGGCTACAACCGAGCCACAATCCGCAAGTGGCATTGCAGATGTTCACGACGGCCACCCGGCTCGATCGCGACATGTGCGATGCCTGGCTGGCACGGGTACTCGCCGGTGACCAGAGCATCGATGTGCTCACCGGCGCGTGGGAGGCCGTCAAGACATTCGGCTGGGAGATGCGCCGTCTGGGCTTGTCCGAGTTGGAGTTTCGCCCCGAGGTCTCCGACGGGATATTCCTGCGGCTGGCGGTCACCAGCGTGGAGTCATTGGCTGCCGCCTTCGCGGCCGCCCTCACCGAAGAGAAGCGGTACGCCGAAGCAGCGGAGCTACTGGATTCCACCGAGCCCCGGCACCCGTTCGATGAAGAGTTGCTCAAGTACGTGCGGGGGCTGCTGTATTTCCGCACCGGCCGCTGGCCCGACGTCCTGGCGCAGTTCCCGCCCGGGATCGGCTGGCGCCACCCTGAGCTGAAGGCCGCCGGAGCGGCGATGGCGACCACGGCGCTGGCGTCGCTGGGAGTGTTCGAGGAGGCAACTCGCCGCGCACAGGAAGCGATCGAGGGCGACCGGGTGCCCGGCGCGGCCAACGTCGCGATGTACACGCAGGGGATGTGCTTGCGGCACCTGGGCCGCGAAGAGGAAGCCGTTGAGTGTTTACGCCGGGTGTACTCGCGCGATGCCAAGTTCACCCCAGCGCGTGAAGCGCTTGACAACTCCAGCTATCGGCTGGTGCTGACCGACCCGGAAACCATTGAGGCCAGGACTGATCCGTGGGACGCGGACAGCGCGCCGACCCGCGAACAGGCCGAGGCCGCTCGTCATGCCGAGATGGCGAAGAAGTATCTGGACGAGGGCGATGCCGAGCTCAACGCGATGCTCGGCATGGAGCAGGTCAAGCGGGAAATCAAGCTGATCAAGTCGACCACCAAGGTGAATTTAGCCCGCGCCAAGATGGGGCTTCCAGTGCCGGTGACCTCGCGGCACACCCTGTTGTTGGGACCTCCCGGCACCGGGAAGACGTCCGTGGCGCGAGCATTCAGCAAGCAGCTGTGCGGTTTGACCGTGTTGCGTAAGCCGCTGGTGGTGGAGACGAGTCGCGCAAAGTTGTTGGGGCGCTACATGGCCGATGCGGAAAAGAACACCGAGGAGATGCTCGAGGAGGCGCGGGGCGGGGCGGTCTTCTTCGACGAGATGCACAACCTGCATGAGAGTGGCTACTCCACGGGCGACGCCTACGGCAACGCGATCATCAACACTCTGCTGCTGTACATGGAGAACCATCGCGACGAGCTGGTGGTCTTCGGAGCGGGCTACGCCAAAGCGATGGACAAGATGCTGGAGGTCAACCAGGGTCTGCGGCGACGGTTTTCGACGGTGATCGAGTTCTACAGCTATAACCCGAAGGAACTGATCGCGTTGACCCAGTTGATGGGCCGCGAAAACGAAGACGTGATCACCGATGAGGCGGTCGACGTGCTGCTGCCGGCCTACACCAAGTTCTACGAAGACGAGAACATCTCCAGCGACGGCGACCTGATCCGCGCTATCGACGTGCTGGGCAACGCGGGATTTGTGCGCAACGTGGTGGAAAAGGCGCGTGATCACCGCAGCTTTCGGCTCGACGACGAGGACCTCGACGCGGTGTTGTCCAGTGAGGTCGACGAGTTCAGCGAGGCCCAACTGCGCCGGTTCAAGGAACTGACCCGCGACGATCTGGCCGAGGCACTCAGCGCGGCAGTGGCGGAGAAAAAGTCCGACTAGCCGGTTGCCGATCGGCGTGACAGTTCACGGCGCGCAGTTAATGCTTGCCGTCGAGAACGGCGTGGTAAGCCGCACTGGCACGGCGAAGCAGCAATTTACCGTTAATAGGCCGAGTGTTGCATTGACGGGCGATGACTCCGCTGCGACGATGACTTTACAAACATGTAACAAGCACCTCGCTAGGTGAGGCGTCTGCACGGATATAGGCCACTGACCTCGAACGTCGAGAGACGCCCAGGGTCAGGACAGCTCTTCCCGGGTTAAGGGTTGAGCCCAAGTGGCTTCCGGCTTGGCCGGATACGCCGTGTGGTGCCAAAGCTCCGGCGAGAGGGGTGCCGCCCGACGGTTTCCGTCGGGCGTCTTACCTCTCTTGGCGGCACGGCGGGGTCCTGGCCGTCAGGAGGTGGGG
>DASQSQ010000236.1:0-5367 GCA_035642315.1 Mycobacterium sp. | reverse complement strand
CGAATATAGAGAGCAACGTCCATATCGTTGTAGCGTCCATGCTTTTGATGGTTCGCCGCCCAACCGGCACTCAGTAGATGTCTTGATATTGTGGGGTCACAAGGCCCATTTGTGCCCATCACAAGGCTCCCACAGCTATGCGCGGGAGCATAGCGCGGCGATCAAGGCCTGTGAAGCATTTCCGCCGCGAGAGCCGAACGCCCGCAAGGGATTTGAGGCCACGTGTACTCGGAGGTTTGGGTACACCGATTCTCCGATTGACCTGCGCGGCGACAACGGAACATCTGACAAAAGCTCAGCAACCAATTAGGGGTAGCTCAAATCTCCATCGCTAACGTCGTCCAACGTAATCCTTGATAGGTTGAGCTGGCCGATTTGTTGCGCCTAGCGTGACAGCTGAGCGATCAGGCTCAACACGTTGCCGAGCATCCCGACGCCGATGCCGCCCAGCGCCCAGTAGATGTCCCTGACGGCGAACCCCTTCCCTGCGGCGTCAAACTCTGCGAGCTTCTCGTCTATCGCCGCCTCGACAGTCTCGGTCTCCTTCTTGGTCCGACCGGGCAGCTCGGCAAGCTGTTGCTCGACACGCAGCAGGCGGCCTCGGGAGTGCCAACGGTGGGGGCAACATCTTGGCGGTCGCTTGCATGGTGGGAGCAACGACGATGGTGGCACCGATTGTCGGTCGGGTGACTTTTGCGCGCAGCTCCGCCAGCTTGGTCGTGACGCTCTGCCGCCACTGATCGAATCGGCCCGATGCGCGATTCCAGGCGTAGAGCAGACCCAGCGCGGTGAGAGCTGCACCGAGTAGCTGAAGCGAGGTTCCGGCGATTTGCAAGGCCGGCATGGCTTCGACGTTACGGCTCACGTGCCCACATTCTGCCCACAATCTGGTACGGATTCGGTGACGCGAAGTGACTCATACTGACGTCTTCAGCTAGAGACGCTGCTGACACCCCGACCAGCGCCGACAAATTATCTCGGAGGTCATCGACGTCGGTAATAAGGTCGGAGGTATGGCGCTCAACGTAGAGATGGTGACATTCGATAGCAGCGATCCCGCGACGCTGGCCGGTTGGTGGGCCGAGCAGTTCGACGGCCAAGTCCAGGAGATGCTGCCCGGCGAATTCTTCGCGGTCATGCGGCCGGACGGACCGCGACTCGGCTTTCAGAAGGTGGACAATCCCACGCCGGGCAAAAACCGGGTGCACCTGGACTTCGGCGCCGCTGATGTCGACGCTGAGGTTTCGCGGCTCGTCGGCGCCGGGGCCACCGAGGCCGGCCGGCACAGCGTCGGCGACAACTTCCGCTGGGTGGTGCTGACCGACCCCGAGGGCAACGCGTTCTGCATAGCCGGTTCGCAGTAGGCAGGCCGGGCGGCCGCCAATCTAGACTGTCCCCGTGACGTCCGGGCTTACTCAAGCGGTCGATACCGTCGAGCAGGCCGCAGCCACCCCTGATCAGCCGCAACCGTTCCGCGAACTCGGTCTCAAAGACGACGAATACCAGCGGATCCGCGACATCCTCGGCCGCCGGCCGACCGATGCCGAGCTGGCCATGTACTCGGTGATGTGGAGCGAGCACTGCTCCTACAAGTCGTCCAAGGTCCACCTGCGGTACTTCGGCGAGACCACCACCGACGAGATGCGCGCCGGGATGCTGGCCGGCATCGGGGAGAACGCCGGCGTGGTCGACATCGGCGACGGCTGGGCGGTCACCTTCAAAGTGGAATCGCACAACCACCCGTCCTACGTCGAGCCCTACCAGGGCGCGGCCACCGGCGTCGGCGGCATCGTCCGCGACATCATGGCGATGGGTGCCCGACCGGTGGCGGTGATGGACCAGCTACGGTTCGGCGCCGCCGACGCCCCGGATACCCGCCGCGTGCTCGACGGCGTGGTGCGCGGCATCGGCGGCTACGGCAACTCCCTGGGCCTGCCCAACATCGGCGGCGAAACCGTCTTCGACGCCTGCTACGCCGGCAACCCGTTGATCAACGCGCTGTGTGTGGGCGTGCTCCGGCAGGAGGACCTTCATCTGGCGTTCGCTTCCGGCGCGGGCAACAAGATCATCCTGTTCGGCGCGCGGACCGGGCTCGACGGCATCGGCGGAGTGTCGGTACTGGCGTCGGAGACGTTCGGCGGCGACGAGTCGGGGTCCGGCCGCAAAAAGCTACCGTCGGTTCAAGTCGGCGACCCGTTCATGGAAAAGGTGCTCATCGAGTGCTGCCTGGAGTTGTATGCGCAAGGCCTGGTAATCGGTATCCAGGACCTCGGGGGAGCCGGGATAGCCTGTGCGACTTCAGAATTAGCTTCTGCTGGTGACGGCGGCATGCTCGTCGAGCTGGATGCCGTGCCACTGCGCACCAAGAACATGACCCCCGCCGAGGTGCTCTGCAGCGAGTCGCAGGAACGGATGTGCGCGGTCGTCGCCCCGGAGAACGTGGACGCGTTCATGGCGGTGTGCCGCAAATGGGAAGTGTTGGCGACCACGATCGGCGAAGTCACCGATGGTGACCGGTTACGAATCACCTGGCACGGCGAGACTGTCGTCGACGTGCCGCCACGCACAGTGGCCCACGAGGGCCCGGTATACCAGCGCCCGGTCGCCCGCCCGGATTCACAAGATGAGCTGAACGCCGATCGCGCGAGCAGCCTGCCCCGGCCGGCCACTGGCGACGAACTGCGCGCGACTTTACTTGCGCTGCTGGGCAGTCCGCATCTGTGCAGCCGTGCCTTCATCACCGAGCAATACGACCGCTACGTGCGTGGCAACACCGTGTTGGCCGAACATGCCGACGGCGGTGTGCTGCGGGTCGACGAGTCCACCGGCCGCGGAATCGCGCTGTCGACCGACGCGTCGGGCCGCTACACGTTGCTCGACCCCTACGTCGGCGCCCAACTCGCGCTGGCCGAGGCGTACCGCAACGTCGCCGTTACCGGCGCCACACCGGTGGCGGTGACCAACTGCCTCAATTTCGGCTCACCGGAAGACCCCGGGGTGATGTGGCAGTTCGCCCAGGCGGTCCGTGGCCTCGCGGACGGCTGTGCGGCACTGGGCATTCCGGTGACCGGAGGCAACGTCAGCTTCTACAATCAAACCGGTTCGAGGGCGATCCTGCCCACTCCGGTGGTGGGCGTGTTGGGCGTGATCGACGATGTCGCGCGGCGCATCCCGACGGCGATGGGCACCGAGCCGGGCGAGACGCTGATGCTGCTCGGCGACACCCGTGACGAATTCGACGGATCAGTCTGGGCGCAAGTCACCGCCGATCATCTGGGCGGACTGCCGCCCGCGGTGGATCTTGCTCGCGAGCGACTGCTCGCCGACGTGTTGACCGCGGCGTCCCGCGACGGGCTGGTGTCTGCGGCCCACGACCTGTCTGAAGGGGGTCTGGCACAGGCCCTGGTGGAATCGGCGCTCGCGGGCGAAACAGGTTGCCGTATCGTGCTTCCCGAGGATGCCGACCCCTTTGTAATGCTGTTCTCCGAGTCAGCTGGCCGGGTGCTGGTGGCCGTGCCCCGCACCGAGGAGAGTCGGTTCCGCGCGATGTGCGAGGCGCGGGGTCTGCCGGCTGCCCGCATCGGTGTCGTCGACCAGGGTTCGGACGCGGTGGAGGTTCAGGGCCTGTTCACCGTGCCCCTGGCAGAGCTGCGCAGCACGTCCGAGGGAGTGCTGGCCGCACTGCTGCGATGAATACCGAACCTCGCCAACGGCATCCGTTGGTGGCGTGGGCGTGGAGCCTGTTACGGCTGAAATTCGTCGGCATCGCTTTTGGCGCTTTGTTCTTCTGTCTGTCCCTGACGCCGTCGCTGCTGCCGCGGGACTGGGTGTTCCAGGGGCTGATCGGTGGCGTCAACGGATCGTTTGGCTACGGCCTGGGCGTGTTGATCGGCAAGGTTACCTACCGTTTGGTGCTTCGGGGTGCCCGCTGGTGGCCACCCCCGGCGCCGGTGCTGTTCTGGACGAAGGCGGCGGTCGTCGTGATCGCGCCGACGGCCTGTGTGCTGATGCTGATCCCGGCCGCCTCCTGGCAGCGGCAGGTGTCCGCGCTGATGGGTATCCAGGGCCCGACGACCCTGGGGTATCTGCGCACGCTGATCGTCGCTGTTGCGGTCGGCGCCCTGGTGGTGTCCACGTTCCGGGTGCTCATCGACGCGGTCAAGCTGCTGGCCCGCATGCTGATCAGGCGATGGCACCTGCACGACGAGGTCGCGCTGTTCATCGGCACGACTATCGTTGTCGCGCTGCTGATCATGCTGTTCGACGGCGTGTTGCTGCGTGGGTTCTTCGCGGGGGCCAACGCGGTCTTCCAGCCTCGGGACTCGGCCACTCCAGCTGGCGTCTCGCAACCGCTGCTTGGTGAAAAGTCAGGCAGCCCGGCGTCATTGGCGCCGTGGGAGTCGCTGGGATACCAGGGTCGCGCCTTCGTCGCCACGGGTCCGCATGCCGCAGGGCTGGCACGGCTCAACGGCAGGCCCGCCAAGGAGCCGATCCGCGTCTATGCCGGGCTGCATACCGCGCCCGACGAACGCGGCCGGGTGGAAGTGGCTCTCGCAGAGCTCGAGCGCACCGGAGCGTTCACCCGCAAACTACTGGTCATCGCGCCGACCACCGGCACCGGCTGGATCGACCCGGTGGCGGCGAGCTCGCTGGAGATGATGTACAACGGCGACACCGCGATCGTCGGTCTGCAGTACTCCTACCTGCCGAGCTGGATCTCGTTTCTGGCCGATCGGCAGAAGTCCATGGATTCCGGCCGAACGCTGATCGAAGCGGTTCACCAACGCTGGCAACAACTTCCACCGGACCACCGGCCGAAGCTGGTCCTCTACGGCGAGAGCCTCGGTTCGATGGCCGGCCAGGCCGCCTTCGGATGGCTGCCCGACATCCGGCAAATGGGCTTCGACGCGGTGCTGTGGGTGGGACCGCCGCAAGCCAGTCCGCTGTGGCATGCGCTGATCGTGCGGCGCGACCCGCACACCACGGAGGTAGCGCCGCGTTACGACAACGGGCGAACGGTGCGGTTCTCCGAAGCGATCGATCCGGCGGACGTCACCCAAGTGGGTGGGCCGCCCTGGGTGGGCACGCGGGTGCTTTTCCTGCAGCACCCATCTGACCCGGTGGTCTGGTGGTCACCGGATCTGCTGTTCGGCCGGCCCGACTGGCTCACCGAACCCCGCGGGCGAGACCGCAGCGACGCCATGCGCTGGAATCCCGTTGTCACGTTTTGGCAAGTCAGTGCCGACCTGACCAACGCCGAGGGGGTGCCCGGCGGTCACGGCCACAACTACAGCAACGACATCTTGGACGGGTGGGTCGCGGTAGCCCCGCCGGACGGTTGGACACCGGCCGACACCGAGCGCATCC
>DASQSQ010000235.1:0-4951 GCA_035642315.1 Mycobacterium sp. | reverse complement strand
TCGTTGCACGCCTCGATCACCCGCTCGGTCATCCCGGCCTCCGCCGCCTTGAGGTAGCTGCGCGGGTCGTACACCTTCTTGCTGCCCACGTCGCCGTCGACCTTGAGCACGCCGTCGTAGTTGGTGAACATGTGACCGACGATCGGGCGGGTGAACGCGTACTGGGTGTCGGTGTCGACGTTCATCTTCACCACCCCGTAGCCCAGCGCCTCCTCGATCTCGGACTTCAGCGAACCCGAACCGCCATGGAAGACGAAGTCGAATGGCTTGGCACCGTCGGCTAGACCCAGCTTCGCCGACGCAACCTTTTGACCCTGATCGAGGATGTCGGGGCGCAGCTTGACGTTGCCGGGCTTGTATACGCCGTGCACGTTGCCGAACGTCGCGGCCAGTAGGTAATGGCCGTGTTCGCCGTGGCCCAGCGCGTCGATGGTCTTCTCGAAGTCGTCGGGCGTGGTGTACAGCTTGTCGTCGATCGCGCCGACGACGCCGTCCTCCTCGCCGCCGACCACGCCGATCTCGACCTCGAGAACGATTTTGGCGGCCGCCGCCTCCTTGAGCAGCTCCTGCGCAATCTTCAGGTTCTCGTCGATCGGCACCGCGGAACCATCCCACATGTGCGACTGGAACAGCGGGTTCTTGCCGGCCGCGACCCGCTTGGCCGAGATTTCCAGCAGCGGGCGCACGTAGGTGTCCAGCTTGTCCTTCGGGCAGTGATCGGTGTGCAGCGCGACGTTGATCGGGTACTTGTCCGCGATGACGCGGGCGAACTTGGCCAGCGCCACCGCGCCGGTGACCATGTTCTTCACCCCGAGCCCGGACCCGAACTCCGCGCCACCCGTCGAGAACTGGATGATGCCGTCGCTGCCGGCGTCGGCAAATCCTTTGAGGGCGGCGTTGATGGTCTCCGACGACGTGCAGTTGATGGCCGGGAAGGCGTACGCGTTCTCTTTGGCACGTCGCAGCATCTCGGCGTAGACCTCTGGTGTTGCGATGGGCATGAAACTTCCTTCCTGACGAGTCGCATCAGTATCGCAATAACTGATTCTCGTCGTCAGCCCGCCCGGTCCCGCAACCTGCGCCTGGTGAAGACCAGATGGATTTCGCCGGTATCTTGGAACACCGTGACGACCACCGTAGTGGCCATGCCCAACTTGCTCGACCCGATGTACTGGTTGGGCGCCAATGGCGTGTTCGGACACGCAGTGCTGCCGGGCATCCTGTTCATCGTCTTCGTCGAGACCGGCCTGCTGTTCCCGCTGCTGCCAGGCGAGTCGCTGCTGTTCACCGGCGGATTGCTGGCCGCGAGCGCCAATCCCCCGGTCAGCATCGAGGTGTTGGCCAGCTGCGTCGCAGTGGTCGCGGTGCTGGGCGATCAGACCGGGTACTTCATCGGGCGGCGGATCGGCCCGGCGCTGTTCAAGAAGGAGGACTCGCGCTTCTTCAAGCAGCACCATGTGACGGAGTCGCACGCGTTCTTCGAGAAGTACGGGCCAATGGCGATCATCATGGCCCGCTTCATGCCGTTCATACGGACGTTCACCCCGGTGGTTGCCGGGGTGTCCTACATGCGCTACCCGGTGTTCCTCGGGTTCGACATCGTCGGCGGCGTTGCCTGGGGTGCGGGTGCGACGCTGTTGGGCTACTTCCTGGGCAACAACCAGTTCGTCCACGCCAACCTGGAAAAGATCATCCTGGCCATCTTGTTCGTGTCGATGATCCCCGCATTCATCGCCGCCGGCCGGGCTTACTTAAACCGCCGGCGCGCACCCAAGCAGGACCAAGACCGACTGCCGGTACCCGAGCAGTAGCTCGCGCAGAGTTACGCGGGCTGGAAGCCCATCGCCACCCCGTTCATGCAGAAGCGCAGTCCGGTCGGCGGCGGCCCGTCGTCGAACACGTGGCCGAGATGTCCGCCGCAGCGGCTGCAGAGCACTTCGTCGCGCGACATTCCCTCGCTGTGGTCCGGCCGCCCGACGACGGCGTTGTCCAGGGACTTCCAGAAGCTGGGCCAGCCGGTGCCGCTGTCGAACTTGGTTGTTGACGAGAACAGGGGCTGGCCGCAGCCAGCGCATACGAATGTTCCGGACCGGTGCTCGTCGTTGAGCGGGCTGCTGTAGGGCCGCTCGGTGCCCGCATTGCGAAGCACGTCGTACGCCGCCGGGGACAGCAGGTTGCGCCACTCCTCGTCGGTGTGGTGAACCGGGAATGTGTCGCTCGACGTGTTCGGCGCGCCGGATGCGGTGAAAGCACTCAATGCGCCGGCGCCGGCAAGCACACCGAGCGCGGCGCCGAGCAGGACGTTGCGTCGGGTAGTCATGGTTTCCACCATACGACCGCTTCCTTAGACGGCGACCTTGAAATCGCAGCCGGTTTTCGCCCGGACGTCGGCGACGCTCACGCCGGGGTGCAATTCGGTCAGCGTGAGCCCGTGTTCGGGCTCGACGTCAAAGACGCACAGGTCGGTGATGATCATGTCCACCACACCCTTGCCGGTGACGGGCAGGCTGCACTGTTTGAGGATCTTCGGGCTGCCATCTTTGGCGGTGTGATCCATCACGACGATCACTCGCTTGACACCCGACACCAAATCCATTGCGCCGCCTGGCCCTTTCACCATTTTGCCGGGGACCATCCAGTTGGCCAGGTCGCCGTTCTCGGCAACCTCCAGACCGCCCAGGATGGACAGGTCGATGTGCCCGCCGCGGATCATGGCGAACGAGTCGGCGCTGCTGAAAAAGCTTGACCCGGGAAGGCTGGTGACGGTCTGCTTACCGGCGTTGACGAGATCGGGGTCGACGGCGTCTTCGGTCGGGTAGGAACCGATGCCCAGCAGACCGTTCTCCGATTGCAGCGTCACCTTGATGCCGTCGGGGATGAAGTTGGCCACCAACGTCGGGATGCCGATACCCAGGTTCACGAAGTAGCCGTCGCGCAGTTCCTGGGCGGCGCGCTGAGCCATCAGTTCGCGAATCGGGCTGTCGTTCTTCAGCGCCGCACCACCGCTGATGGTGCGGAACTCGATGCGCTTCTCGTAGTTGGTGCCCTCGATGATGTGGTCCACGTAGATGCCGGGGGTATGGATCAGGTCGGGGTCCAGGTCGCCGACGTCGACGAGTTCTTCCACCTCGGCCACGGTGACCGCGCCGCAAGTGGCGATCATCGGGTTGAAGTTGCGCGCAGTCTTGCGGTAGACGAGGTTGCCCGCCGCGTCCCCCTTCCAAGCCTTGACGATCGCCACGTCAGCGCGGATGCCTTCTTCCAGAACGTATTCGGTGCCGTCGAAGACCCGGGTGTCTTTGCCTTCAGCGAGGCTGGTGCCGAAGGCAGTGCGGGTGTAGAAGCCGGGAATGCCTGCCCCGCCGGCGCGTAGCTTCTCGGCCAACGTACCCTGCGGCGTCAGCACCAGGTCCAGCTCGCCGGCCAGCACCTGCCGCTCGAATTCCTTGTTCTCGCCGACGTAGGAGGCGATGACGTTTTTCACCTGCCGCGCCTTCAGCAGCAGGCCCATGCCGAAATCGTCTACGCCGGCGTTGTTTCCGACAATGGTGAGGTCTTTGACACCGCTGTCCACGAGCGCCTGGATCAGATTCTCCGGGATGCCGCAGAGGCCGAATCCGCCCGCAGCGATCGTCATGCCGTTCTTCAGCAGGCCGTGCAGGGCAGACTCAGCGTCGGGGTGGACTTTACTCATCAGTGGTCCTCTCGTTGTTGATCACGGCATGCGCGGCCTCCATCAGCATCCAACCGGATACTTGCACCGATAGATCGCGCTCGGGTATTTCCGACTCGGTGACCGCACCTGCGGCGAATTCGGCCTGCTGGCCGCCGGCGGTCGGCAAATCGGCGGGGCGATCCCAGAACGGACCGAACAACGGCAGCCCTTGCACCGACTGCCGGTTGTCCCACGCCGATTGCGCCGACGCGAGCACGATTTCGCGGGCGGTTTCGCGGGCCGTGGCGTCCGCGGCAGACTCCCCCGGCAACGTGGTGGCGACCAAAGCCAGGTAGCGAGCGGTGATTCCGGCGAACAGGCCGCCGTCGCCTCCACCTCCGCCGCGCAGCACCCCGCCCGGGGCCATGTGCTCGTCGACGGCGGCGACCAGGCGATGCACTCGCGGTGCGTGCCGCTCGTCGCTGGTGCGTGCGGCCAGCTCGGTCTCCAGGCCCAGCACCACGCCCTGACAGTAGGTGTACTGCGCGCGGACCAGCGAACCGGCTTTGATCCCGTCGAACACCAGGTGCGTGTCGGGGTCGATCAGCGTGGCATCAATCCAGTCGGCCATCTGCTGGGGCCGCCGCAGCCGATCGCCGTAGCGCGCCAGGAAGATCCCCGCCGGGCCGTTGGCCGGGGCGTTGAAAAACTGGTCCTGCTTGCGCCACGGGATGCCGCCGCCGTCCTCGGGGACCCACGCTTTGACGAGCTGGTCGTTCAACTTGTGCAGCGCACGTTTGTGCTCCGCGCCGGCGATCCGGCCAGCTCGCTCCAGGGCCAGCGCCAGCCACGCCATGTCGTCGTAGTAGCTGTTGACCCAGGATCCGTTGTTGCGCAGCCGGTGCCCGCGGATCTGCCGGTGGATCTTGATGCGCCGCTCCGGCTGCGGGTCGCGCAGCTCCGCGTCGACCAGGCAGTCCAGCAGATGCGCCTGCCACCAGTAATGCCAACCGCCGAACCACCGGTCACGCCGGGCCGGCGGCCAGGCCACGACGCCGAGCTGGGTGCCGGGCAACGCCCACAGCCGCTTCAGATGCCGCCCGGTGACAGCAGCTTCTGCGCTGACCGCCCGGTTGACCCATACCTGATCCATGTCTGCTGATCCTGCCTTACCAGGCGTTGCTCATGTTCCCGTGTTGACTGATCCAGGTATGCATGGCGATGCCCGCCGCGACCGACACGTTGATGCTGCGCGTCGACCCGAAGTGGGCGATTGAGACGGTCAGCGCGGCGCCC
>DASQSQ010000234.1:0-6421 GCA_035642315.1 Mycobacterium sp. | reverse complement strand
ATCCGGCGATGACCGGGATGCCGGTTGCGGAGGCTTCCAGGAATACGATTCCCAGCCCCTCCACGTCCAGCCCGGCGCCGCGGGTGCGGCACGGCATCGCGAACACGTCGGCCATTGCGTGGTAGGCGGGAAGTTCCGCGGCCGGGATCCCGCCCGTGAAGGTCACGTGGTCGCTGACGTTCACGCGCTCGGCCAATCGGCGCAGCGTCTCCAGATAGGGGCCGCCACCCGCGATCACCAGCGCGGCGCCATCCACGCGCTGCCGGATTGACGGCAGCGCCCGAATCAGCATGTCCTGCCCCTTGCGCGGCACGAGCCGCGACAGGCACATCACCGTGGGCCGTTGTCCCAGCCGGTAGCGGGCACGCAGCTCGGCGCGGCTTGCCGGATCGGGACGAAACCGGTCGGTGTCCACCCCGGGCGGCAGGTGCTCGAGGGCGGCCGCTGGCCCGAATGCCGACGCGAACCGCCCCCGGGTATAGCGGCTGACGAAGGTGACGACGTCGCAGTTGTCACCGATGCGACGCAGCACCGACCGTGCTGCCGGCAGCATCGACCAACCCACCTCATGGCCGTGGGTGCTGGCCAGCACCCGTGATGCGCCGGCTTGCCGGGCGCGTTGCGCCAACAGCGCCAATGGCGCGGCCGCACCGAACCACACAGTGTCAATGCGGTGTTCAGCGATCAGCCGGCGCATCCGAGCGTCGACGGGAGGTGCGGGCAACATCAATGTCCCCGGATGCCGCACCACCTGATAGTCCGCGGTTTTGGCATCGAAATCGTCGGCGCCCTTCCACTGCGGCGCGTACACCGTCACGGTGTGCTCCCCGGTGGCGGCCAGTCGAGTAACCAACTCGACCAAGTACGACTGGATCCCGCCACGACGAGGTGGAAAGTCGTTGGTTACCAGTAGGACCCGGGACACCTGCGTAGGTTAACGGGTCAGCCACTGCTGCCAGTCGGCCAGCACGGCCGCCATGTCGGCACCGAGGACGTCATGCAGGGCGGTGGACACGTCGGTATGCCCTACACCACACGCGGCGCGGTAGAGGGCTCGCAGCGTCGCCACCCCGCGGGTGTCGGCAACGAAGCGCGCGAACCACCACGCGCGGTCGTAGGCCTGCGAACGCTGCAGGCCCGGCGCAGCAAGGTCGGCGTCCGAGGGCAACGCCGTCGGTAACGGCATCGACTCGGGCAGCGGTGTGGCCGGCCGGGCGACGTAGTCGGCTACGCCTTCGGTCAGCCACCGGGGCGCATCCAGGGCCGTGTCGGCGCGCGCGGCATAGTGAAAAAGCTCATGGCTCAACACGATTCGCAAGGCCGACGCACTCATGCCCACCGCCCCGGGCGCGAACACGATCCGCTGGCCGATCGCGATGCGCCGGGCCGGATCCACCCGGTCGGCGACCGCCACCGCCGCGATATCGGCCCACTGCGCCGGCGGCCCACCCCCCGCCTCGGTCTCGAACTGCTGCTGTGAGCCGGTGGCCACCACCGCGATCTCGCCCGGCCAGTCGGTCCCCCAGAACGCCTCCACCGCATCGACCGCCTGGCCGATGATCGCCGCAACACGGCTGAGCAGGGTGTCTTGCTGCGGGCCGCCGAGATTGGTCATCCGCACGGTGCGATCGGCGGCCACCACGATCCGCGGCGCCGGCGTGCCGATGGGCACGGACGAGGCCGGGTGGGCGGGTTGTGCGGGGACGATCCGTCCCGGGCCGACGACAGCGACGATGGCGAAGACCAACTCGGTGACTAGTGCGCAGGCCAGCAGCCAGCGGCGACGGCGAGACCGTCGGAGGTCAGTAGCGGCGGGCGTCGTAGATCGGGCCGGACGAATTCATCGGGACCACCCGCACCGGCACGCCGTAGGTGGATGAATGGACCATCAGGCCGTCACCGATGTAGATGCCGGCGTGTGATGCGTCGGAGTAGAAGGTCAGCACGTCACCGGGCTGCAGGTCCGACAACGAGACCGGCTGCCCGCCGCGGGCCAGCGCCTGGCTGGAATGTGGCAGCGCGATACCGGCCTGCTGGAATGCCCACATCACCAAGCCAGAGCAGTCGAACCCGCCGGGCGCGGCGCCACCCCACGAGTAGGGCGCACCGACCTGGGTCAGCGCGGCCTGAACAGCGATAGCGCCCTGACCGCTGCCGGGTGCAGCGGCGAATCCGGGCCCGGGACCACCCGGCTGCCCGCCGCCCGGTGGTAGCGCCTCGGGCGCAGGAGCGCCGGCGGCCACTGCCGCGGGTGGCGGGACGGGCCCGGGCGCGGCCAACTCGGTGCGCTGGTTGGGGCTCAGCGCGAGGTACTGCGACTTGACGATGGAGATCTGCAGCTGCAGCTGGCTCTGCTTGGACTGCAGACTCGCGCGCACCGCGGCTGCCTGCTCGGTCGCGGTCTTGGCGTCAGCGGCCGATTTCGCGGATGCCTTTTCGGCTTGGGCGGCCTGCTCACGGGTCGCGCGGTAATCGGCCATCTGCGCGCGCATCGCGGTACCCATCACCCGCTGCACGGCCAACTTGCCGATCAGCTGCTGGGGTGATTCGGCAGTGAAGATGGCATTCATGCCGTCGGTGCGGCCACCCATGTACATCGCTGCCGCAAACTTGTCGATACCGGCCTGGAACGTTGCCAGACGTGACTTCGCGGCGTCGGCCGCGGCCAAGTCATCGGTGTGCTTCTTGTCGGCGGCCCGCTGCGCGGAGAGCTTGCTGTTGAGGTCGAGCTGCGCGCTGTGCATCGCTTCGGTGGTCTGCTCAGCCTGCCGCGAGAGCTCGGTAAGCTTTGCCATCGCGTCGTTAGCCGGGTCGGCCAGCACATCGCTGGCGGCAACTCCAGAGAGGGCGACGAACCCAGCTGTCACTCCGACAGCAAAGCGGGTTGCTGCGCGCAAACACGCGCTTCTACCGTTATGCCCCAACCCCAAGAGTTCGCATCCTTAAAACCCGTCGGCGACGCAGCCGAGTCTGCTCTAGGTCTCAGATAGGTTACGAAACGGCATCGAGGTTGTCCAACTCTGGATCATTAAGAAAATAGCCAGATTTCAAACTAACGCCGTCAGGCTACCCCGGGCCGCTGCCGGTGGATCGGAACCAGCCGCAGTCTCGGCGCCAGTCCCGCGTCCGCGAGCACCTCAAGAGCAGCCCGCTCGTCCTCCAGCAAAGTTTCCGGTACCCCGAGTATCACGCTGACGACGCAGTCACGGCATCCGGGGCCGCGCACTGCGCAGTCGTCACAGTCGATTACCACTGGTTCTCCCGCATCGGACGGGACTGCAACCGCCTCGTCGGGCTCGTTGGTACGCGCCATTTGGCTGGTCCTCTCGGTCTTTGTGGTCGCCTTGCCGTCACGCTAACCGCTGGCACCGACATGTCTCGTGGCGTCAGGTCGGCCGCTTATTGCCCGCGACGCGCCGCGGGCAAATCCGGGCGGTGTCGGTGCGACTGCCTAACGTCGCGGTCATGGGCGCGCCCGCTGCCGAGCAGCTCAGCCTCCCCGACCTGGACGGGGCGGCAGAAATGGCACTGCGCGAGACCACATTCGTGGTCGTGGACCTGGAGACCACCGGCGGGCGCATGACCGCCAAGGACGGGACGGCCGCGGACGCCATCACCGAAATCGGGGCGGTCAAGGTGCGCGGCGGTGTGGTGCTCGGCGAGTTCGCCACCCTTGTCGACCCGCAGCGCAGCATCCCGCCGCAGATCGTGCAGCTAACCGGCATCACCTCCGCGATGGTGTGCGATGCGCCGACCATCGGTGCGGTGCTGCCGATGTTTTTCGAGTTCGCCCACGGCGCGGTGCTGGTGGCCCACAACGCGCGGTTCGATGTCGGGTTTTTGCGGGCCGCCGCCGACCGGTGCGGTATCGGATGGCGGCGACCGCAAGTGCTGTGCACCGTTGCGCTGGCCCGCCGGGTGCTCAGCCGCGAGGAAGCCCCCAGCGTGCGACTGGCAGCGCTGGCGCGGCTCTTCGCCGTCGCCAGCGAGCCCACCCACCGGGCACTCGACGATGCGCGGGCCACCGTCGATGTCTTGCACGCGCTCATCGAACGCGTGGGCAATCAAGGGGTGCACACCTACGCCGACCTGCGCTCGTATCTGCCCGACGTGACGCCGGCGCAGCGGCGCAAGCGGGTGCTGGCCGAAGGGCTGCCACACCGCCCGGGGGTCTACCTGTTCCGCGGGCCGGCGGGTGAGGTGCTTTATGTCGGAACCGCAATTGACTTGCGGCGCAGGGTAAGTCAGTACTTCAACGGCTCGGATCAGCGCGGCCGGATCAAGGAGATGGTGGCGCTGGCAAGCGCCGTCGAACATGTCCAGTGCGCGCACGGGCTGGAAGCCGGTGTCCGCGAACTGCGGATGCTGAGCGCGCACGCCCCGCCGTACAACCGCCGATCGAGATTCCCGCACCGCTGGTGGTGGGTAGTGCTGAGCGCTGAGGCCTTTCCCCGATTTTCGGTGATCCGGACGCCGCGCCACGGCCGCGCGGTCGGCCCGTTTCGCGCGCGCGCCGACGCCGCCGACACCGCCGCCCTGCTTGCCCGGTTCACCGGTGTGCGCACCTGCACCAAGCGGCTGGCCCGTTCGGTGCTGCACGGCCCGGCCTGCCCGCAGCACGAGGTTTCACCGTGCCCCGCTGCCCGTGACGTGACCGCCGGCCAATACGCCGCCGCGGTCGCCCGCGCCGCGGCGTTGATCGACGGCCTGGACAACGCCGCGTTGGCCGCGGCCGCCGAGCAGATCGCCGACCTTGCCCAGCGTCAGCGCTACGAGAGCGCCGCCCGGCTACGTGACCACACGGTGGCCGCGGTCGAGGTGCTGTGGCGCGGTCAGCGCCTTCATGCGCTGGCCGCGCTGGCGGAGCTGGTGGCCGCGGCCCCCGACGGCGACGGCGGCTGGCAGCTGGCCGTGATCCGCCACGGCCAGCTCGCCGCGGCCGGCAGTGCTGGCCGCGGCGTTCCGCCGATGCCGGTCGTCGATGCGATCCGGGCGGGCGCGCAGGTGATCCTGCCGCAGTCCGCCCCGTTGGGCGGCGCACTGGTGGAGGAGACCGCGCTGATCGCGCGCTGGTTGGCGGCGCCGGGCGTGCGCATCGTGGATGTCCGCGGCAGCGACGATGCAGGCTGGTGTTCGCCGTTGGGATCCGCCGGGCCATGGTCCGAGTGGGCCGCGTCGGCGCGCTCGGCACGGGTGGCCGCCGAACAAGCCGTCACCGCCCGCGACTCAGAGTTGCTGACCGAACCGCACCCATCGCGCGAGCAGCTGTTCGGCGGCGCCGCTGTCGATCGCGTCGGTGGCGCGGCTCAGCCCGTCTTCCCAGGCCGGCAACCACTCAGCACGGCTGGATAGCCCGGTATGGGCGACGATCGCGCCCGCGGCGTTGAGCACGACGGCGTCGCGCACCGCGCCTTTGCTGCCGGCCAGCACCGAGCGCGCCTCCGCCGCGTTAGCCGTCGCATCGCCACCCAGCAGCTCGTCGAGATCGGCGCGGGCGAACCCGAACCCGGCGGGATCGAACTTCAGCTTGTCCACCGTGCCGGCCTGCACCCGCCAGATGGTGCTCGTCGTGGTGGTGGTCAGCTCATCGAGTCCGTCGTCACCGTGCACCACCAGCACGCTGGACTGACGCGCGGCGAAGACCCCCGCCATCACCTGGGCAAGCTCAGCGAATGCGCAGCCAATCAGCCCGGCTCGCGGCCGGCCCGGATTGGTAAGCGGCCCAAGCAAATTGAAGACGGTGGGTACACCGATCTCACGCCTTACCGCCGATGCGTGCCGATACGACGGATGAAACTGCGGCGCAAAGCAGAAGCCGATCCCGACTTCGGCGACGCTGCGCGCGACGTCGTCGGGGCTCAGGTCGATGCGCACGCCGAGCGCTTCCAATGTGTCAGCTCCGCCGGCCAGCGAGGACGCCGCCCGATTGCCGTGCTTGACCACCGGAACGCCGGCGGCCGCCACGACGATCGCCGCCATCGTGGACAAGTTGAAGGTGCTGACACCGTCACCGCCGGTGCCGACCACGTCGACGGTGTCGGTCCCGATCTGCTCGGTGGGCAGCCGGCGGCCGTGGTTCAGCATCACGTCGGCCAATTCGGCCACTTCAGCTGCGGTTGGCGCCTTCATCTTCAGCGCCACCGCGAAGGCCGCGAGCTGCGCCGGCGTCGCGGATCCGGTCATGATCTGCTCCATGGCCCAGCCGGCCTGTCCGCGCGGCAGATCCTGGCCCGCGGTCAACGCCTCGAGCACCCGAGGCCACGACAGCGCTGCTTGCGGGGGCCGCTCGGATGGCCCTGACGATGACGCCGCCACACCGCAGATCGTCCCACGGTGACCCGACGAGCGGCGCGGCCGGGCGCGGGCGCCGGACGGACATGAATTCCGTTCGCCAAATTGCCGCCCCGGGTGGAGGTCGACA
>DASQSQ010000233.1:0-10212 GCA_035642315.1 Mycobacterium sp. | reverse complement strand
GCCGTGGTGATGTGGTACCCCGATACGGGCACCGACGCAGATGCAATCGCCCGGCTGCAACGGTTTCTGCGGGAACTGGGCCAAGCAACCGGGGCCGCGGCCACCCCACTGTTTGTGGCCGCCGACCGGACGTGCGCATGGGGGTGGCTTCCTTACCGCACAGCCACGCCCGCCGCCGAGGCGGAAGTCCGCCGGTTTACCGCAGGGAAACGGGATGCCCCCGATATCGCGATCGGGACGATGCGCAGCGGGGTAGCGGGCTTCCGGCAGTCCCACCGCGAAGCCGAGCGCGCCCGCCGTGTCGCGCTGATCGCCGAGGGCGCCGAGCCGACGCTGATCTGCGCCAGCGACCCGGGCTTTTCTGTTGCCGCGCTCCTGGGCGCCGATGTCACCGACACCCGGGCCTGGGTGGCCGGCACGCTGGGCGCGCTGGCCGGCGACACCGACAACGACGCGCGGCTGCGCGAGACCCTGCGAGTGTTTCTGGGGTGCGGGTCCAGCTATACGCAGGCAGCCGAGGAACTGAACCTGCACTTCAACACGGTGAAATACCGCGTGCGCCGGGCCATCGCGCGACGCGGCCGCGGTATCGACAGCGACCGGCTCGATGTCGAACTCGCGCTGCTGACCTGCCACTGGTACGGCGCCGCAGTTCTGCTGTCGAAATAAGCCTGGGCCGGGCCTTGGAGGTCTTCGTCTCACCGCTACCCGAGTCCGGCATCGACGATTAAACGTGATAGTCCGAGTTGCTCGCACCGCGTGACGGCACGAGGCAACACGACGTTAGCGTCATCGGTTCTGCCGGTTGCCGTGAGTGTTTCGGCCAGCAGCAGTTGCGCGCTCAACGCCGCCCACGGTCGTCGCTCACCATCGATTCCGGCGAGCAGGTCGGCCGCCCGGCGACACGCCTGCTCCCTATCGTCGCTGGAACCGCTCGCCGACAACAGCCGAATTCCGGAGCTCTCGTCGAATTCTGCTGTGATCGTGGCGATTCCGTTGCCCTGAGGAATTGTGCGGGTCGCTCGCAACCGGGCGACAACCACCGGCGTGATCTCGATGCCCAGCCGGATCCGCTCGTTATTGATTGCCGCCGCGAGCCGCGGCAGCTCGAACTGTTCCGCCGCCTTCATGCCATCGGAAAGGCGATCGACCGCAGCGCCGCGATCTCCGTGCGCTGCTTTGATTCGTGCGCCGATCACGTATCTGGCGATCATGAAGTCGACAGTGCCGACCTCGGACCCGAGCTGGTAGCTTTCGTCCAGAACACGCGCGGCCTCGGCCAACTCGCCAGTCTCATAGAACAGTTCGCCGAGCAGCGTACCGGCCAGCCGTGCGGCGTGCGACTGCGGTCCCATTCCGACGCCGATCTCATAGCCTTCCCGGCAATTCTTCAGGGCAGCAGGGATGTCGAGCTGATACCTGGCGGCGACAGCGCTGAGGCAGCGGGCCCAGACGCTGGCGAACGGACCCATCATCTCTTGGTAGGGCGCCGCCCATGCCAGCAGCCGGCGCGCGGCGTCGAACTCGAAGCGGTAGATCGCGGCGAACGCCGCAACATTTCCGGCCACGCCGGGAACCCGAGGATGGAAGGTATCCGGCCGTGACAATGCAACGGCCACCAGATGATCGATGGCGTCGGTCCGGTCGGCGAAGGCGTCGGCGATCCCGCGGACCACGTCGGCTTCAGCGCGTAGATCCGCCCGCATCGCGTCGGTGAGGTCTGCGCGATCCAGGGCGGTCTCGAAGCACTTCAGCGCGGCGTAGGTCGGTGCCGGGCGTTGCAGCAGAATGTTCGCCCAGGCGATAGTGCGTTGGAGCGGTGCTCGCGAGACCACCAATCGCGGCGGCAGCTTCTTGACGATTGCGAGCAGGGCCGTCATTTTCGATTGGTCGATCAGGGTGTTCTCGTCCTGCTCGACCAGGTCGACCGCGTGGGTGGCGTCGCCCGAGGCCAGCGCGTGGTCGACGGCTTCGTTGAGGTGGTCGTGTTCGGCGAACCACTCCGATGCGGCCCGGTGCAGTTGTTCGACCCGCTCGGGGCGGTCACGCTCGAGCCGGCGGCGCAGGAATTCGGCGAACATATGGTGGTAGCGAAACCAGTTCGGGTCCTCGCCGATCCGCTGCAGGAACAGACCGTGCCGCTCGATGTCCTCCAGCATCGCTTGCCCGCGGGGTACTTCAGCAAGCGCGGACGCCAGCACACCACAGGTCCGCTCGGTAATCGAGGTCGCCAGCAGGAACTCGGTCATCTCCGGTTCCAGGGTGTCCAAGACATTTTCGGCCAGAAATTCGCCGATCATCTCAGTCGCACCGGAAAGCCGGCTCACCAGGCTGTTGGTGTCGCCGCCGCCGCGCAGGGCAAGCGCCGCCAACTGCAGGCCGGCGACCCACCCCTCGGTCGACGAGGTCAACGCTTCCACGTCGCTTTCTGAGAGCTGCAGGCCGTCAACCTCGTTCAGCAACGATCGAGCCTCGTCAATGTCGAAACGCAATGAGTCAGAGTCTATTTCGACCAATTCATCCAGGATCCGCAACTTGCTCACCGGCAGCCCGGCGCGCGACCAGCTGGTCACGATGATCTGCAGGTGATGGCATCCATGCTCGAGCAGAAAACCGAGAGCGGCGGTGGTCGCCGCGTCCGACACCCGCTGCCAGTCATCGATGACCAGCGCCAACCGATCGTCTTTTTCATGAATCTCATCGATGAGCGCGGTCAAGACGTAGCGGGCGGCGTCGTCGCCGTGCTCGTCGAGCACCTGACTCAATGACGCGGCGAGGGCGGGCCGGACCCGCCGGACCAACTCGAGCAGATGCGCCAGGAACCACACCACGTTGTTGTCGTCGGCGTCGATCGTCAGCCAGCCAACCGCGACGCCGTCGCGCGCGAGCTCCTCTCGCCACTGGGCCGCCAGCGTGCTCTTGCCGAAGCCCGAGGGCGCGTGGAGAAGGACCAACCGTCGCCGACCGCCCGCCCGCAGGACGTCCAGCAGCCGGTTGCGGGCCACCAGCGATCGGGTCGGAACCGGTGGTCGGTATTTCGTCGTCGGTGTCGGGGGCGTCGGCGTGGTCGTGTCGCGCCGAACCGCCGCCGGGGCCACAGGTGACGTCCGGTGCTCCACACCCAACTCGACGGGGCGGGCCATCTCGTCGACGGCGGCGCCCAGAACGCGCTGGACCTCTCGCAGCTCGTCGCCGAACACCGCCGCACCGGCCGGACGAGTCGCCGGATCCCGGGCCATGGCCCGTTCGATGACCGCGGCCACGTCGGCTGGAAATCCGTTCTCGCGCAGATCAGGGACCGGCTGTGAGGTGATCCGGAGGAACTGGGCGACCACCCGCTCGCCGCTGCGGCGCTCGAACGCGGCGTGGCCGGTCAACGCACAGAACAGGGTCGCGCCGAGCGAATACACGTCCGATGCGGGTGTGGGCGTCTGGCCCTCGAGCACTTCGGGCGCGGTAAACGCCGGTGAACCGGTGATGACGCCGGTGGCCGTCTGGAAGCCGCCGGCGATCCTGGCGATACCGAAATCGGTCAGCTCGGGTTCGCCGTACTCGGTCAGCAGGATGTTGCCCGGCTTGACGTCACGATGCAGGATGTTCGCGCGATGAGCGGCGTCGAGCGCACCCGCCAGTTTCACGCCGATGCGCAGCGTCTCACACCAATCCAGCGGCCCGTGCCGGCGGATCAGCGCTTCGAGTGAATTCTTGGCGTGGTAGGGCATCACAATGAACGGCCGGCCCCTGGTCGTGGTGCCGACCTGCAGGATGGTCACGATGTTGGGGTGGCCGGAGAGCCGACCCATCGCGTGCTGCTCGCGCAGGAAGCGGTCGAGATTTTCCTGGTCAAGGTCGGCGGTCAACACCTTGACGGCGACCGTGCGGTCCAGCAGCGGCTGCGCGCATCGATACACCACGCCAAAGCCGCCGTGTCCGATTTCGGCGACATCTTCGAATCCCGCGTTGCGCAGCTCCGCGGGAATGTCAGGCACCAGATCCCGCTGTGTCGAGTGCGAATCGACGTCGGCCATCGACGGTCACTATCCTCTGCCGGGAGGCCGCTGACCTCCGCTACCAACGACACAATATCGCCGATCTCCCGACCGAAGACGCGATCGACCCTCGGTAATGCCGCTCAGGTCCGGGACGGCCTGCGGGGGCTCAAACGTCCATCCCACCGTTGACTCTCCGTATCTGTCCGGTGATTTACGCGGAGACGCCTACATCGAAGTCGTCACCGACGAAGATGCGCGCCCATTACCGATCCCTCTCAGGCCGGTTGTGCTGTTTACTCGGTTGTGGGCTCATGAACGTCCATACCCGGCTCGCTCGCGTAGAGCTCTTCGATTTCGGCGGCGTACTTTTCGGCGATCGGCCGGCGCTTGAGCTTCATCGTCAGCGTGATCTCGTCACCGCCAGGCTCCCACAGGGCGGGCAACACGCGGAAGCGCTTGATCTGCTCCACCCGGGCCAATTTGGTGTTGCCCTCGGCCACACCGGACGCTATCCGCGCGATCACCTCCGAGTCGGCTGCCAGGGCAGCGGGCGAGGCGTCGGCGAGCCCGTGCTGGGCTGCATACGGACCGACTGAGTCGGCGTCGAAGACCATGAGCGCGGTGTTGTATGGTCGCCCGTCGCCGATGGTGATCATGGCGCCGACCATCGGGCACGCGGCCAGGATCGCGTTCTCTATGTTGGCCGGCGACATGTTCTTTCCGGCCGCATTGATGATCAACTCTTTCTTCCGGTCGACCACCCGCAGGTAACCGTCGGAATCCGCTTCGAGGATGTCGCCGGTGTGCAGCCACCCGTCGGCGTCGATCGCCTCCGCGGTTTTCGCCGGCTCCTTGCGGTAGCCCTTCATCACCAATGGTCCGCGCACCAAGAACTCGCCGTCCTCCGCGATCTTGCAGTCCAACCCGGGCAGCAGCTTTCCGACACTGCCTAGCCGTGCATCGCGCGGATGGCTCAGGGTGGCAATGCAACTCAGCTCCGACATGCCCCATAGCTCGGCGATCGGGATACCGATGCCGATGAAAAACGCCAGCGTCGCTTTCGGGATCGGCGCCGCACCCGAAACCGCCCACCGCAGCTCCCCGAAGCCGAGCCGCTCGCGCAGCTTAGACAGCACCAGCTCGTCGGCCTTGGCCCACTCGGTCGCCTGGTCCTCCGACTCGGGCTCGCCGGCTACCAGCGCGGCGGCGCGTTTCGCCGCCACCGACAGACCCCACTGCAACGCCTGCCGCTTGGTTTCGTCGGGCTCGTGTACAGCGGCGAATTCGATTGCAGCCTTGAGCTTTTCCCATACCCGCGGCACCGCGCCCCAGATAGTGGGCCGCGCGTCGGGCAGCGCCGCGGCAATGTTGCGCCCGTCGGAAACCACCGTGACCTGGGTGCCGAAGACCTCCTGGGTGTAGAGGCCGGTCATCCGGTCGGCGATGTGCGCCGACGGCAGGAACGAGGTGATCCGGTCACCGAACTCGATCCCAAGTATCGCGTCCACGGCGAACGCCTCGAACAACAGGTTGGCGTGGGTGGTCTCCACGCCCTTGGGTTTGCCGGTGGTGCCGGAGGTGTAGATGAGCGTGGCGACGTCATCTGGCTGCACCGCGCGCCACGCCGACTCGAAGTCGAAGTCGTCGCCACCGGCGGCATACAGGTCATCCAGCGACAGGGTCCCCTCCGGCGAACCGTCGATGCAGACGATATGCTCGATCGCTGCCCCGCTGGCGCGGATGCGGTCGACGTACTGTTCCTCGCAGATCACCACTTTGGTCCCGGCGTTGTCGAGCAAATAGGTAATCTCCTCGGCGGGCAGGGTGTTGTACACCGAGAACGAAGTGGCGCCGACATGTTGCGCACCGACATCCAGCGGGTAGAACTCGATCCGGTTCGCCATCATCAGGGAGATAGTGCCACCCCGCCTGACCCCGAGCCCGGACAGTCCGGCTGCGACCTGTCGGACCTGCACGGCGTACTCCCGCCAGGTCAACGTCTGTGTGTCACCCGGAGTCCGAAGCGCGACGGCATCGGGATCGATTGTGGCGGTGCGCTGGAACGCCTCGCACAGGGTGGTCGGACGCTTAGACATGACAATCTCCTTGCTGGCCCGCAATCATGGGTGGCCGTTCAGGTCGATCATGCGCTACGGCTGGACGTAGCCGGGCGGATTGGGGCTCTCCACCCAGAGGTCAACTTCCAACTCCGAGCCGGGCACACAGTCGTAGACCGACAGATCGGTGACACCGGATTCCAGCAGCACGTCCTCGCACAGCAGGGTTTGCCCGGTGTACGACGCTGCGGGCTTGGTCAGGATCGCGTATGCCGCGTCGGAGTAGACCTCTGGCTTGCGGGCGCGGGCCATCGCTTCGTCGCCACCTAGCAGGTTCTGCACCACCGCCGTGGCCACCCGGGTGCGCGGCCACAGCGTGTTCGAGGCAATGCCAGCATCACGGAGTTCTTCAGCAACGCCTAACGCGCACAACGTCATTCCGAACTTCGCCATCATGTAGGCGGTTGGCTTGAGCCACTCGGATTCCAGCCTGATCGGCGGTGAGAGTGTGAGGATATGCGGGTTCTCCCGGCCCTTCATGTGCGGGATGCAGGCCTGTGACACGGCGTAAGTGCCGCGGATCTGGATTCCGTTCATCAGATCGAAGCGCTTGAGCGGGACCTCTTCGATCGAGCCGAGGTTGATCGCCGAAGCGTTGTTGACGCAGATGTCGATACCGCCGAATTGGTCGACGGCCTTGGCCACCGCCGCGGCCACCGAGTCACCGTCACGGACGTCCCCGACCATCGGGAGCGCCTGGCCTCCGGCCTCCTCGATCTCCTTGGCCGCGGTGTAGATGGTGCCCGGAAGCTTGGGATGGGGCTCAGCGGTCTTGGCGACCAGTGCGATGTTCGCACCGTCGGCCGCGACCCGCTTCGCGATCGACAGCCCGATACCCCGGCTGGCGCCGGAGATGAACATGGTCCTTCCGGTGAGTGTCATCGCGCAGCTTTATTTTCAGTGGCACGCTTGGGCTGCACCTGCTCTGCCAAGCGTTTGAGCGTCTGCTCCATGCCTGCGCGGAGATGGCCGGCGCGATCGTGGACCCCGACCATGCTTTGGATCGCGAGAACCGGCGCGGCCTGGGGCTGCATTTTGGTCATCGTCAACGTGACCTCGGTTCCATCCTCGACAGCGGACAGGTCGTAGCGCCACCCCGTCTTCGATGGCCACGCGACATCAAACGCGAACGCCCGTCCTGAGGTGTCCTCGGTGACCTTGCATACAGTGCTCCAGCGATACAGCGGGCCAATGTGGTTGTAGCCCTTGAATTTCTTGCCGTGGGTGATCCACTTGGCCGCATGGGTTTCGGGGCTACGTTGCCCGATAGTGGTGATATCGCTGATCACGTCGTAAGTCGTCATGGGATCGGCTGGGATCAACCGGCTGACTGAGATGTGCAGCGCCGGTGAACTTTGGTCTGTCACCAGTCTGTGTGCCAGCATCGCCGACGACGCCGGGTTCTGTCCGGTGTAGAGATTGCGGTCCACCACTATGTGAGGCCGCAGCGGAAGCCGGCCTTTTGAATAGATCGCTCCGGACTCGACGAGACGGTCTTGCAGCAGCCATTGGGCCTTGCGGGCAAACGGGTTGAGTCGCTCCTCGGCGTTTGAAAGCGATGTCATTCGATAGCCCTCAAACGGCCACGTTCCGTCCTCGCGCTGCGCGGCCAAGGTGGCAGCGGGGCCGTGGCACAGCAAGGCCAGCGGCCGACCGGATTCCAGCACAGCGGTCAGGATCCTGCCCGATTCGGCGTCGACGGCCAGGTCTTCCATCGGGCCATGGCCCCCCGGGTAGAACACCACGTCATAGTCACTCGGGTCGATGTCGGCGAGCGCCTTTGGATGGGCGAGTTCCGAATTGTGTTGGCGGAGATAGTCCGCGACCGCTCGGGTCTTCGTCGGCAGGCCACCTGCAATTCCGAGGCTGAGCCGGTCCACCGTCGGTGCCACTCCGCCGGGAGTGGCGATGGTGACGTCCCAACCGGCCGCGGTGAAGATTTGGTGCGGTCGGGCCAGCTCCTCGGCCCAGTACCCGGTGGGATGGCTTGTGCCGTCGTTCAGAGTCCATTGGTTCGCGGCAGAGACCACGATCAATACGGAGGTCATTGTAATTTTCCTTTCTAAAGTTAGACCTATGTCAGCGACTCCTAGCGGAGTCCGGTTCTCACAGCGGAGCCAGGCCGGCGAATGCGCCGTTGCAGTAGACCAATGGGTCACCTGAATCGCCGAAATGGGCGTCGGTGATCAGCCCGACGAAAATGGAATGCGTTCCCACCTCGACGATGTCGTCGACGCGGCAGTCGAAGGTAACGAGGCTGTCAAAGAGCGCGGGGACATCGCTTGGCAGGATTGTCCAGTGCCCCTGTTCGAACTTCGCCGAACCCCGAACCCCATGCATGCCGGCGAAGCGTTTCGCCAGATCATGATGATCAGTGCGCAACATGTTCACTGCGAACCTGCCGGTCGCCTTGACCGCGGTCTCCAATTCCAGCGAGCGGTTCAAGCAGCACAGGACGCTGGGCGGCTCCGCGGTCAATGACGTCACCGCGGTTGCGGTGACCCCCAACGGGCCGTCGGGGCCGGTGCCGGAGATGATGCTGACGCCGCCGGCCAGTCGGCGCATCGCCAATTTAAAGTCCTCGCCGCTGATCGTAGGGTCTTCGAGTAGTGCCGCTGTTGCCTGCATTTCTTCACCTCACTGTTAGTGCTGACATTTCAGAGTGTGTTGATCTGCAACACATCTGGTGGCATCAGCGTCTGTCAGCCGTGTACGCGGGTCAATGGGTCGGGCGATGAAACGCCCCTATGGGGTGAGAAAAGCACCCCCTATTTTGTGGGCCAATACCAACTTGGTGTTTTGGACGCAGCATTCGGTGGTGACCGCGCGCAGGTCCTATCCCCCTTTCTGGGGACAAAAACATCCGCTTTTGGGTCTAACCCTCATCGACCTGCGGTGATTGCATGAGTTTCGTAGTCACCACGAAGGAGAACGTCATGATAATGCCTCATGCGACGGGCCATGTAATCGCTCGCGACGGTTGCTTACGCCGCGTTGACGTCATGGCGGGCCGGTGGGTTGCGAGCAGATTCAATCCCAATCTCGTTATCACCCACCAGGTCGTCGGCGGCGACGATGCGGTGCACCGACAGATCAAGCAGTGGTTGTGACCACCCGGCGGGCTTGAGCCGCCTCATATTTCGCGAGCAAGTGAGTGTCCCCGGACTGCTGCCCCCGGCCGGGCGAAAATCGCGCAACGTCGCGCATCCCGTTGAAAATTAATATGCCGCAATCTATTTCGCGGAAGAATCGTAGGTGATGTGATGCTCCTCGTAATTGTCATATTCGTAATGATCCTGTCCCCGGCCCTTACTACCGCGTATCAGGTTGCGGCAAATCGATCGCGCAACTCCCGTCGCGTTGCGGAGTCGAATTCGACGCCAACGTAGTCCGGGTTGAGTATCAGGCTATTCGCGGTTGAATATCGAGTAGCGCAAGCAAGGGGGCTGCCGCGCCGTTGAGCTGTTGAAGAGCCTGATCGACTACTGCAGCTGATTGTGCGGCAGTCTCGGAGCTCTTTGCGTTGGCGGCGAGAATGTTCACCAGCTGAGCTCCCAGCTGCTGGGCCCGCTCCAAGAACGTGCGCGAGGGTTTGGCGTCGATCAGGATTGGGGCGGCGATCAGCAGCATGGTCATGTACGTTCGGACTTCCTCGGAGGCCGTTGCGCGGTCACCGGAGCCGCTCATGGCGTCCGAGGCCGCCTGCTTCGCGCGAGTCGCCTGTCCGAGCACGATCGCGACTTGCGCTGCGGTCGCGCGGGATCTTTCGTGTAGCTGCCGCATCCGCAGAACCTGATCGACGATCAAGACGGTGATACCCAGGACGAGAATTCCTGCCGCCGTTGCGGTGGTGAACGCATGGGCGGCTAACCAGTCGCGAAATCGGCCATCAGTGAGGTCCAAAACGACGAGCACCAATGTCAGCACCATCACCGTGATCGTGGCGAATCCGCTTCGCCAGCCTCTGAGCACTTCTGGATCCTAGAGTCAGGTGAACAGTTCACGTCGCTGTGAGATGTACTCCCGCACCGATTGCGCAGGGCGACCGGTGAGGTCTTCGACATCGTCGGTCAAGCGGTTGTAGCGGTCGTCGCGGTGCAATC
>DASQSQ010000232.1:0-4956 GCA_035642315.1 Mycobacterium sp. | reverse complement strand
GCTGCCATGGGTCTAAATGACGAGTCCGGCGGGTGCTGACGTCTACGGGGAGGAGCGACCTCGCCGACCGAACGACAGCAGGTGCATGAGTGCGACGACTACGGCTCCGACGACCAATCCAATCACCGCGGACGCTCCGGTGTTGACCAACCAGGCCAGCACGCCGCCGGCGGACTCGACACCGTGGTGAACCTGATCCTCGACGTGGTGAACCAAGCCGTACGGAATGTGCCAGGCGAGGTGGTCACTGCCCGCTAGCAGGATGTGGCCGCCATCTGGCCGCCGCCGTATACATTAAATACCGCAACATCAAAGGCGATCCGTTCTGGGCGTTCGCTGCAATTTCGCGGCCATGCCGCGGATAATTCACGTATGTCGGAGCACGCGCCGACTTCGGCAACGGTTACCAGGCTCGCAGGGTGCTGTCTGTTGGCCGCGTTGCTGGCGGCGGCATTGATGTTCCCAGTCGCAGGCGGTATTGGGCTGTTGTTCAATCGTGCGTTCGACGTTGTCGCCGACGAATCCGCACAAATCCTCGAAGATGACGTCCCGCAGGTCTCGACGATGGTCGACGCCGCGGGAAACCGGATCGCCTGGCTGTATTCCCAGCGGCGGTTCGAGGTCCCCACCGACCAGATCGCCAACACCATGAAGCTGGCCATCGTGTCAATCGAGGACAAGCGGTTCTCTGAGCACCACGGGGTGGACTGGCCGGGCACGCTGACCGGGCTGTCCGGCTACCTGTCGGGCAACCTCGACACCCGCGGCGGATCGACCATCGAGCAGCAGTACGTCAAGAACTACCAGTTGCTGGTGACCGCGCAGACCGAAGCCGAGAGGCGAGCCGCTGTGGAAATCACACCGGCGCGCAAACTACGCGAGATCCGGATTGCGTTGACCCTCGACGAGAAACTCTCCAAAGCAGAGATGCTCACCCGCTACCTCAACTTGGTGTCGTTCGGCAACGGCGCGTTCGGTGTGCAGGATGCCGCTCAGACTTATTTCGGCATCAACGCCTCGCAGCTGAACTGGGAGCAGGCCGCGCTGCTGGCCGGCACGCTGAAGTCGACGAGTGCGCTCAACCCCTACACCAACCCCGAGGGGGCACTGCAGCGGCGAAACGTGGTGCTGGACACCATGATCGACAATCTCCCCCAGTACTCCGACGAATTGCGTGCCGCCAAAGCCCAGCCACTGGGCGTGCTACCCCAGCCGAATGAGCTGCCCGGTGGCTGCGTCGTCGCCGGCGATAACGGCTTCTTTTGCGACTATGTACTGGACTACCTCGCGCGGGCCGGCATCAGCAAGGAGCAGGTTGCCCGCGGCGGTTATCTGATCCGCACGACGCTGGACCCCAAGGTGCAGACGTCGGTCAAGCAGGCCATCGGCAAGTTCGCCAGCCCGACGCTCGACGGCATCGCCAGCGTGATGAGCGTGATCAAGCCCGGCAAGGACGCGCATCGGGTGCTGGCGATGGCCAGCAACCGCACCTACGGGCTCAACGGCGACGCGCGCGAAACGGTGCAGCCGCAGCCCTTTTCGCTCGTCGGTGACGGGGCAGGCTCCATCTTCAAGATCTTCACCACGGCGGCGGCGTTAGACATGGGCATGGGTATTAAGGCTCAACTGCAGGTGCCGGGCTTCTTTCAAGCCAAGGGCTTAGGCAGCAGCGATACACCCGGCTGTCCGAAGGAAACCTGGTGCGTGGCAAACGCGGCCCGCTACCGCGGCTCGATGAACGTCACCGATGCGCTGGCCACCTCACCGAATACCGCATTCGCGCGGCTGATCCAGCTCATCGGGGTGCCGCGGGCGGTCGACATGGCGGTCCGACTGGGGCTGCGGTCCTATGCGACTCCCGGCACGGCGCGCGTCTACGACCCGACAAGCGGCGATAGCTTGGCCGATCTGATCAAGCAACAGAACATGGGCTCATTCACTTTGGGTCCATTCCAACTCAACGACCTCGAGCTCGCCAATGTGGCGGCGACCCTCGCGTCCGGCGGCATGTGGTGCCCGCCGAGCCCGATCGACAAGATCCTCGACCGCAGGGGCAACCAGCTGTCCGTGAGCGCCGAGCCCTGTGACCAGGTGGTACCGGAAGGACTGGCGAACACGCTCGCGAACGCCTTGAGCAAGGACGACCAGGGTGGTGGCACCGCAGCCGGCTCGGCCGCCACGGTGGGTTGGACCCTGCCGCTGTCGAGCAAAACCGGCACCACTGAGTCGCATCGATCGTCGGGATTTGTCGGCTTCACCAACAACTACGCGGCGGCCAACTACATCTTCGACGACACCGGCGCGCCGGCGGGCATCTGTTCATTCCCACTACGCAGGTGCGGGAAAGGTGACCTGTATGGCGGTAGCGAGCCCGCTCGCACCTGGTTCGAAGCGATGAAGCCTATCGCCACCGACTTCGGCGACGTGCATCTGCCGCCAACCGATCCGCGCTACGTCGACGGCGCGTCGGGCGGCCGGGTACCCGATGTGTCCGGCCTGAAGGTGGACGCGGCGCGTCAGCGCCTCAAGGCCGCCGGTTTCCAGGTCGCCGACCAGCCCACCTCGGTGAACAGCTACGAACCCTATGGTGCCGTGGTGGGGACCACCCCAAACGGTCAAATCATCCCCGGGTCGATCATCACGATCAATATCAGCAACGGGATTGCGCCAGCACCGCCGCCGGCTCCGGTGCAGCGCGTGCCCGTTGTTGCGGCTGATGGTCCAACCGAGCCAGCCCCACCCCCGCCGATGGTAATCCAGATCCCTGGGCTGCCGCCGATCACCTTGGGAGCGCCACCGCCGCCCGGACCACCTGGCTAGCTGCTCCTGTCGGTTGAGGGTCAGCGCGAAACCGGCGATAGTGGCCGCCGGTTCATAGCATCCAAGCTGCGAAATTTTGTTTATCTGACCAGCACCTTCTCAGTGGAGCTGCCGGGAATCGAACCCGACGCTCTGCCAGGGCTTTTGTCGTTTCAGCTGCAGTTTCGTTACGTCTCGTTCCGGTTCGTTACCGTTCGTTACCTGCGGTTACGTTCTCGGGTCTTGACGGCGTCAAGAGTGGGCGTACTGCTTGCCGTCCGGTGCGGCGCAGCACTCGGTGGCGATGTCAACGTGCCTGCGCATCACCGGCGCGACGCCACCGCCGGCGCATAAATCTCCACAGGTGCGGTCTTCCCCTTGAGCTTGAGCCCCGGCCGCGCGACGAACTCGCCGTGATCTGCGTCAAGCAAGGCCAGCGTCTGACCCGTCAGCAGAACCAAATCACCCGTCTGACGGGTAGCCGATTCGACCCGCGCCGCGATGTTAACGGCGTCGCCGATCACCGAGAACTCAAGTCGTCCTGCACCGCCAACATTGCCGGCCACCACCGGTCCGGAGTTCAACCCGACCCCCACCGACAGCGTCATGCCGAACTCGTCGCGCACCGCGTCCGAGATCTCCAACGCCGCTCTTAATGCCCGATCAGCGTGGTCGACATAGCGCCGCGGCGCTCCGAAAACCGCCAAAAACCCGTCACCTGCGTACTTGTCGACGTGCCCGCCGTGCCGATGAACCGGCGGAACAATTCGTTCAAAGAGCCGGTTGAGAGCCGCCACGACCTCGATCGGACTGAGCCGTTCTGCGAAAGCAGTGAAGCTGCGAACGTCGACAAACATCAACGTGACCTCCACTTCGTCAGCCTGCAGAGCGGCGCCCTGCAGGATGTGCTCGGCGACATCGCGGTCGACGTAGATCCCAAACACCTCTCGAATGCGTTCACGCTCAGCCAAACCCGCCGTCATCGCGTTGAAACCGACTTGCAAGCGCCCGATCTCGCTAGCGTCGTCGACGACGACGCGCGCCGCGAAATCGCCGGCCCGGGCCCGGGCAAGCGCGCGGCGCAATTCCCCCACTCGCTCGGCGACAGACCGCGTAGCGACAACAAGCGTGAACAACCCGACCACGAGGGCTACCACGACGAGACCCAGGATCGCGGCCAACGTTCGACGCGGTTCGAATCCGACGTCCGCGAGGTAACCCACCGCCAGCGTTGCGACGCCGAGGAGCGGCACCCCCGTCGCCAGCGTCCACGCCATCGCCAATCTGAGCTGAATACCCGGCCCGCAGCGGTGACCGGCCGGCCCACCGTCTAGCGCACGCGCCGACACCGGCCGCATGATCCGTTCGGCGATCAGATACCAAACCGCGGTCGTCGTGACGCCGCCCAAGATCACTGCACTGAAGATGTATGCCGCAGTCGAAACCGATTCCGTCGCTCCCAAAATCGCGAAGAAAATGGCTCCGATGCCCCATGTCAGAGCCGAAACGCGAACTGCTTCAACGGGTGCACCGAGTGTCATCCGTCGTTCCCGGTCTGTCGGCTTTCGGCGTTGCCGAAGCCAGGCGGTGCTCATCGCATAACGGTTCCTGCGGACGCGTATCAGCACTGGCACGACAACGAACGCGAACACGGCCAGCGCCGTCCCACTCCGCAAAAGAAGCCGATCCGTCGCGGCCGGACTCAACAGAATAGGCGCGGCGAAGTACAGGAAGACGAAAACCATTGCCCCACCGGGCACGTTGACCAACACCGCGCCCCAAACCCAGCGCCTGAAGGTCGCATACCGCAGAGGGTCAACCGGTGCCTCAGCAGAAACACGCCCGTCCGCCGAGTCCAATCGGAGCGTCCTCGTAGCGATGGACGCGAAGGCCATGCACATGACCTTGGCCAGCGATCACGCCACCGCCTAGCGTAGTCGACTACTCGACTGAAACAGGCCAGACCTTTTTGCCCTGAACTGCGTAAACTCTGGTGGAGCTGCTGGGAATCCAACCCGCTGCTCTACCTGGGCTTTTGCCGTCTGAACTGCCGGTTCGTTACGTCCCATTCCCGTTCAGTCCCGTTCGTTACCCGCGGTTTCGTTCTCGGGTCTTGACGCCGTCAAGGGCAGCCGCCCGAAGAATTACGGGACGACA
>DASQSQ010000231.1:0-3468 GCA_035642315.1 Mycobacterium sp. | reverse complement strand
GCAAAGTTCGCCGTCGATTTCCCCGATATGAGAGTGCAGCCTCGCCACCTGCCCATGGCCGGACAACTGGATGCCTTACGTAATGGTCAACTCGACGTGAGCTTCATGGTGCAGATACCGCCCGGACCAGACCTCGACCACATGCTGGTGGCCCGAGAAGAGCTGGGAGTGTTGCTTCCGGAAAAGCTCGCGGCTCGATTGTCTGGTCCCGGCGGTGTTCGGCTGGAGGCCCTGGCCGGGCTGGAGTGGGTCGCTTTTCCTCGCGCGAACAGCCCGGCTTGGTACGACGAGCTGGCCGCCACCCTGCATACCTACGGCATCGAAGTCGGCCCCGCCGACCGCGGCGACGAATTTTCGAATTTCTCGGTCACATTCACCGCGCTCAGCTGCGGAAACGCGTTCGCATTGGCGCCTGTGTCGTTGCTGCCTCCCAGTGGCCACGCCGTTGTATGGAGGCCTCTTGCTGACCGTCCGGTGATCCGGAGCACCTGGGTTGTGTGGCCTGCCGGCTCCCGCCGCCGGGACGTCGCCCGTCTGATCGCCACATTTGAATTGCCGACTCGCCGGCAGAACCCCTCAACCACAGCTGCCGCCGCGAGTGAGCTAGGCCAGTGACCCGTTATCCATCGGAGGTGTGATGAGCCCAGCAGCCAGCGTGACCCGCAATATCGACCACGACCTGATCTCGATCAAAGCTCCCGACCAGATCGCCATGATGCGCGAGGCCGGCAGGATCTGCGCGCAGGTATTGTCCGAACTCACTCCGCACGTCAAACCCGGTGTCACGTCGCAGCAGATCAACGACATCGCCTACGACCTCATCGTCAACAAGTACGACGCAGAGGTTGATCGTGAGGACCTGTCCGGCTACGACTCCAGCCAGTTCGCCTGTATCTCGATCGCCCACAACGAGATCGCCTTCAGTGGCGAGCCCAGTGCGATTCCGCTGAAGACGGGCGACCTGTTCGGTGCGGACGTCAGCGTCAAGAAGGAAGGCTGGTGCGGCGACACCCAACGAATGTGGATCGTGGGGCAAGAGACCTCGGCCCGGACCCGATTGCTCTTCGAGGTGGGCTATCAGGCCATGTGCCTCGGGATCAGTCTGGTGCGTCCTGGCGCCCACCTGCAGGCGATTGCCGAAGCAGTCCAGGGATATGTTGAGTCCTTTGGCTTTTCGATGCTCCGGGTGCCCAGCGGCACCGGCCATTCGATCGGCCAGGTGCACGCCGACGGCTGGCTCATTCCGTACTACCACGACCCGAGCAACGAGGGCCGCATCCTCGAGAAGAACATGGTCATCACGGTGGAGCCATTCATCTGCGCCGGCACCGGCGAAGGAACGCGCCTCTCCAACAACACCCGCTCCGCCGTCACCGCAGACAAATCGCCGGCGGTCTACTGGGAGCACGTGGTGGCAGTGGCCGACACCGGATGCGAAGTGCTCGATCTACGCGACGGCGAGGACATCACCTTCTACGATCACCGCTTCCCACCTGTCCGCGGTTAGGCGGACTTCCAATTATTCTGCAGCGGAGGACCTTTCATGTCGAATGCGAACCTGGAGTCGGAATTCAAGCGGTGGATATGCCTGGGGTGCGGGTTCTTGTATGACGAGGCCCTCGGGCTGCCGGAGGAAGGCATTCCGCCCGGCACCCGTTGGGAGGACGTCCCCGAAGATTTCGTGTGCCCGGACTGCGGCACACCCAAGGAATTCTTCGAGATGGTAATGATCGGATACGCACCAAGCCAACCGGTTTAGAAGGAATGGATGTGACTAAATCATTCGTCTTACGGTCGAAGGAACGCGGCCATAACCTCATCTCTTCGAAGGGGCTGAGCGCTTCCTACGTTGCGGGGCACCCGGACGGCTTTGTCACCCGCGAGTCGAGCTTCAGCTTCCATGAGTATCTGGGCGGTCGGCCGGGTTTCGGAACAATGCGGGTATTCGGTGACGAAACCTTCCATGGAACCGGCTGCGGCTACAACATGCATCCGCACCACAACTTCGTGATTTGCGCGTTCGTGCTGGAGGGCGAGCTCACCCACATCAACACCGCCGGCACCGGGGCCGTCGACCGGCTGCACCAAGGTGACTATTACGTCTTTTCGGCAGGCTCAGGCGGCAAACACAGCGAGCTGAGCATCAGTCCCGAAGACATGAACGTGATCTACATCTGGCTGCTGCCTGAGCAGTTGCTGTTGCCGCCGTTTTATCAGGCGGCGCATTTCGACCTCCGTCTACGCCGCGATCGCATTGAACAGCTCGTTGGCGACGCCGATGGCGCGCTGCCGATTCCGCAGGACTTCCGCATTTCGCGACTCGTCACAGATAGCGCCAAAAGCTATGTCTATAAGCCGCGCTCGGTATCGCACGGCGTCTATGTTTTTGTGCTCGAGGGCGAGGTGCGCATCGGCGATGTGCTACTTGGGCGACGGGACAGCTCAGGCCTGTGGGATCTCGAATCTATCGAATGTCAGGTAACCGCCGACGCCAGCGATGTGCTGTTCGTCGAGACCGCGATGATTGATCAGGACCAGATCGAGAAATGGGAAGCCGGGCATCCGGGTCGTTGATCGGGTGCAGAGGTAAGGAACCTAGTCCCGCGACGGACCGTCCGAGTCGCCCACGACGTCCGTCAACTGCGCTCGGGAATGAATATCAAGCTTGGTAAACGCATTGCGGATGTGGGTTTTTACGGTGTGCGGCGAAAGTTGCAGCCGTTGCGCGACAACCGCGTTGGTCGCCCCGTCCGCGACAAGACCGATCACCTTCCGCTCGGCGTCGGTGAGGCTGCTCCATCCGGTTTTGGCGCGAGGCTGCCTGGCAGTTCGTCTTTCCACACCGAGCCCACGCAGCGCGCGGGCCACCCGGCGTGCGTCCGCGTACGCTTCGTGGTCGGCATAGCTGTCGAACGCGGTATTGAATTGGTCGATGGCATCGGCGGGTCGTCCGATGCGGGTGAATTCGTTACCCGCGTCCTCGGCGGCGCAGCCGCAGTGCAGCGGTTGTATGGTGCTGAGTTCCTCGGCCGCTGCGATTAACGCGTCGGCATCGCGTTCCAACAGTCCCCGGGCATGCCGGGTGACGGCCGCCAAGAGCGGCGGCGCGGGTTGTTCGCGTTCAAACAGCTCCACGCCTTGCAAGACAGCCGCTCGCAAGCCGGCATCACCGGCGGCGGCTGCCACCCGTGTAACAGATACAAGGTGCAACGGGGCGAGCCACGCCCACATAGGGGTAATCAGGGGCGCCATTTTGCCACTAAGCCAGCGCGCCGCTTCACCGAAATCGCCGCGCTCCCACGCGGCTCGCGCCAGGACGCTCGCCGCTCCCCACGCGACCGTGGGCGATTCGGCGCTGGACGCGCGATGGGCGTCATTCAGCATCTCTTGGAACAGGTTTCGGTCCCCGGTGCGCGCCGCCACCTCGGCCAGAATCACCATGCGTGTCGCATTTGCCGGGCTCCACCC
>DASQSQ010000230.1:0-4129 GCA_035642315.1 Mycobacterium sp. | reverse complement strand
CCTTGCTCTGGAGATGATCATGAGCGGCAGCCCGATCACAGCCGACCGTGCTGAACGGATCGGTTTGGTCAACCACGTGGTGCCAGCCGGCAACGCCTTGGCGCACGCGCGGACCATCGCGGCGGGAATCGCCGAGAACGCGCCGATGGCGGTGCGCGCCGCTAAAGCGGTCGCGGTAGCGTCGGCGCACTGGCCCGACGACGCCGCTTTCACCCGGCAACGCCAGTACACCGATCCGGTGCGCACATCGGCTGACGCCCGCGAGGGTGCGGCCGCGTTCGTCGAGAAACGCAAGCCTATGTGGCAGGACGCGTGAGCGGGCTGGCCGGACAGGAGCCGCGGTAGCGGCCGAATTGCGATCGCTTGGTTTCGATTGGCCCTTGTCGACTGATTCGGGGTACCGGCAGAGCCTGCTGAGTGATCCAGAAAGGCTGTCCGCCATGACGACTCGCAATCGCATCGTGGCCCAGACTCTGTTTAGCCGGGCTTGGGTAGCGGCGAGATTATGCGCCAGATTGACCACGGCGAATCAGTTCGTTTCGACCAGGAATGGCGTCCCTGTCGGCGAGCTTTCTCCGGTACGTCGGCATCGATTCGAATGCCGTTCGTCATCACCACCCGCCCAGCAACTGCCCTACACCGGATTGAACGACGAAATGAGCCACTTCCCATCAGCTTTCGTCAGCGCGACCAGAACGCTGCTGGAGGTCAGGCTCGGCTCCGGCCGATCCGCGCTCTGGGTGCTTTGGTTGACGAGCAACAGCACGACGGCCGAGTCCGGATGGAACTCCGACAGGGCGGCACGAAGCACCACCGCGGTTGTCTTCACCGACTTCTGCTTGGCGGCCGGGGCGACGATCTGCTGGGTGAACTGGTTGTAGTACGTCAAGAAGTCGCCCGTCAAATGGGACTTCGCGGAAGAAAAGTCGCGGTCAAGAGTGTCCGGAGAATACGACAGGACCGCCACCGTTCCCTCACTGGCAGCCGAGATCGCCGCCGTCGCGGCCGCGGCATCGGTGTCCCGATCCGGTAGATACAAGAAATAGAACAGTCCACCCAGCAGCGCCAGTGAAGCGACCACCAGCAACGCCACCAGGGCAGCAAGGATCTTTCCGGACGACCGCTTCTTGACCCGGGCGGTGAAGCGCTGCAGCCGACCGGGCGCTGCGCTGTCGTCGTGGATGTCCTCGGCGGGGTCGAGGTCTGCCGGCTCCTCGGCGTCGGCTGTCTCCTCGAGGTCTGCTGTCTCCTCGACCGAGGTTTCGTGTGCGGTCATGCTATAAACTCGACTTTCGACATCTTGAGCTGGTCGCCATCGCGGGTGATCGTCACGATCAGCTTGTAGTTACGTGGATCCTGCTTGGCGCCAGCCACATTGGTAACCTCCGATGTGGAGGCGACCAGCACCACCGCGGAATTGTCTGTCATCGTGTCCAGGTCCACAGCGGCGGCTGCAACGGTGCCTTGCGAGATCACCTTCGACTGTCCCACCACCTTGGTGAAATCGTCAGCCATCTTGAGCAAATCGTCCTTGAACGCGCCGGTGGAGTTCTCGACGATACGCTGCACACTCTGCTTGGCGTTGTTGAAGTCCAGCGATGTCAATGTCACGACGCCCCGGCGTGCCGCGGCGGCGAACTCAGCCTCCCGCTCACGCTGCCGGGCAGCCTCGCGATGCTCCAGGACCACATACACGCTGCCCGACAGCGCGGCGAGAATAACGATCACGGCAAGGACCGCGGCCACCGTGGATCGTCTGGGACGGCGACGCCAACGTCGACGCACGCGCGGCCTGAAAGCCGGCTTCTCCACAGCATCGTCGGCAGACGAGGTATCGGCGTCGATTTCCTCGACGACCTCGTCAGGACTCTCTTCAGTCTCGACGCTTTCAGGCTCCGCTGCAGACTCGGTACCTTCGGACTCAGTCGCCAACTCGGGTTCTTGCGCTTCACTCTGGACGGGCTGCTCTGCGTCCGCCTCACCTTTTTCTTCTGTGGCTTCCTCTTGTGCGGCTTCGACTTCTGCGGCTTCGACGAGTCCGGCCCGTCGGCGCAATTGAATGGCGCGGGCCCGGGCGCGGGCGGCGGCAGCAAGAGCTTCAGCTTCTGCGGCCTCCGCATCGGCCTGTTCGGCCGCCGCCCGTATTTCCGCAGCAGTGCTAGGGGTTTCGTCCTCGTTCACCGGAACCGATTTCGTGTCAGCGGCGTTTTGCCGGACGCCGCCGCTCACCGTTCACCAGCCCAGGAATGGGACCGCTCGTTACCCAAAATCAAACTCCTCTACCGCTTGCCCGTCACCGCTTCTGGCCGCCAACGTCGTCGACCGATTCCGATGCCGTGCGCGGGGTACGACGAACGACGCTGTTGCGCAACCCTACTCGGCATGAGCGGACCTGCGCCGACATTCTGCTATCTCCTTCCTGCGAGGCCTGCGCGACCTGCGCCGGCAGCTTCGACTACCGCCGATTCGGTGGCGTGTGTGCATTGAGAACAGTTGCGGTGCTAGGTGTCTCCGCGCTCCCAGATTTGTTTGCCGTCGTGGGCATTGCAGACCAGGAAGAGACCGTCGGGTGCCTGCGCGACGTAGTACTCCGGATAGTCAGTGCACAACGAGTTCTCGTCCTTGACCCCGGCCATCGGAGGTGACCGGAACCATCTGGGCTCATATCTCCTAGGTGAACCGCAGAACATCAGCCGTCCCGGCTGGGTGGCGAAAGAGATGTTGTAGTCCGCGGTCCCGAACACGTAGTAAGTCGGGTTGGTGCAGGGCGTGCCGAGGATAATGTGTGGGGCGATGCCGGGCGTGCAGTCCGGGTAGTCGCACCCGGTCGGTCCAGCACTGGCATGTGGTGCTGTCACCACACTCATTCCAAGCAACGCGGCAATGGCTATCATGAAGAATCGCACTCAAATACTCCTACACAATTGAAGGAAAACTCTCCTGTTCTGAGATGCGTATCGACCTCGTCGGGCCGATAACTGGTCTCCTGCTTGAAGGTTGATCATGAGGTCACGCCCGCGCGCGGTCAGCTTATCTTGTCCAGCCGAAACGGCATCTCGATGTTGAGCCACTTGTTGACTCGGCACGCGCCGCTCGGGCCGAGCGTCTTGTCCACACCGGCAAGGGTTGACGACCCGGTCTGGACATTGCCGTTCTCGTCGACGGGATAAAACATGAACACCTGGTGCCCGGTGTTTGTGGATCCGTCGGCGCATGTTTCCCATTGGGGCACATCATGTTTGACATACCACATTTCGCCGTCATTGGTGTAGAGCGGTGCGCTCCAACCCTGATCACTGCTCACCCGGCCGGTGCAGTCCTGCGCGGTGGTGCACGCGGAACTCAGAATCCATGTGCTTCTCACCGTTGCCTCGTTATGGTAAGCATCATTCGTCTTGGCCCAATTACCCAGTGACGTGGCGGTGTAGCGTCCGTTGATCGCGATGTCATCGATGACCGCCCGGGCCGGTGGTGGGGTGACCGAACCGCCAATCACGATGGCGGCCGCCAGTGTTGCGTTTCCGATGATGGCCGCGGACAAGGCTTTTGAAAAGCCACCTGAATGGTTCATTGCACACATCCCATGCCCTTTGACGGCGGCCGTCATACGGTGTCGACCTTGCTTATCAGCCAGACGCCGTTGACTTTTACCACGTTTACCCGAACGCTGCTCGTGGTTGTCACCGGCTCAGGCCTTTCCCTACTTGTCGCTTTCAGACTGATAAACAGAAGCACAACAGCTGAATTCGGATGTAGCTCCGCCACGGCGGCGCGGATCACGCGGACGGTCGTCGTGACTTGCCCCCGCTGAGCCGCGGGCGCCACAACTTGTTCGGTGAACCGCTTGAAAGATGCCTGAAAGTCACCGGTCAGGCGCGACTTCGCGTTGTCGATATCGCGGCTCAGGCTGTCGGGCGAGTATGACAGCAGCGCGACGACGCCGTCGGAAGCTGCTCTGAGCACCTCGCCTGCCGCGACTTTGTCAGTTTGTTGATCGGGGCGGTAGTCACTGTAGAACAAGTCGGCGGCCCACCCCATCGCCGCAATGAGCAATACCGTCAACAGAATTGGACGCCACCGGGCCAACCACCGGCCCAGTAACTCGCGGATCCCGCTGAGGTGTAAGCGA
>DASQSQ010000229.1:0-2643 GCA_035642315.1 Mycobacterium sp. | reverse complement strand
GCCTGGTCCTGGCCGAGCTCGACCGCGTCGCGGGTGTGTCCGATGAAGGCGGCGACGTCGGAGCCGACGAACATCTCGCCGTTGCCGATGCCGACGACCAATGGCGTGGAGCGACGCGCGGCGACAATCGTGCCCGGCTCGTCGGCATTGGTGAACACCAGCGTGAAGTGGCCTTCGAGGCGGCGCAACACGGCCAGCACCGAGCCGGCGAAGTCGCCTGCCGTCGCTCCGTGGTGATACTGCTGCGCCACCAGATGAACGGCTACTTCGGTGTCGGTGTCGCTGGCGAACTCCACGCCGGCCGCCTCCAGCTGGCGGCGCAGGAGGGCGAAGTTCTCGATGATGCCGTTGTGGACGACGGCGATCTTGCCCGCCGCGTCACGGTGCGGGTGCGCGTTGCGGTCGGTGGGACGGCCGTGGGTGGCCCACCGGGTGTGACCGAGGCCGGTGGTGCCGGCCAGCGCGGCCGGCTCGGTGTCCGCGAGCGCGCTCTCCAGGTTGGCCAGTCGTCCCGCCCGGCGACGTACTGTCAGCTTGCCGACGCCGTCGACCAGCGCGATGCCCGCCGAGTCGTAACCGCGGTATTCCATTCGCCGCAGTGCGTCGACGACGACGTCGCGGGCAGGCTGATGCCCGACATATCCGACGATTCCGCACATAGCCCATCAGGGTAGTGCAGCCGCCCCAATCGGGACGGCTGCACTCTCTTGACCTGCGCTAACGGCTCACAGCCGGCATCGCAGGGCTGTCGTTATTCGGCTTTTACGATTTCCCGCCTGGGATCAGGGGTGCCAGCCGCCGGGGCCGCCGTTGTTCCAACCCGGGCCTCGGCCGTTGTCCCAGCCGGGGCCGCCGTCAGGGCGCCATTCGCCCTGGCCGTGCCAGTGGCCCCCGTCGTGCGCCTCGCCGTCGAAGTAGTTGTCGTCGTGGCAGCGGTCGCCGCCCCAGTTTTGACCCCAGCCCGGGTCCCACCACTGCCCGGGACACCAGTGATAGTCCGGCATCGGCCCGGGGTAGGCCTCGGCAACGCTCGCCGCGCCCAGACCAGCAAGGCCAAGGCCTGTGGTCAGTGCAGTCGCGGCTGCAATTCTCTTGATGTTTTTCACCTTGTCTTAGTACCACGCAAACCAAGGTGTCCAAACACCTCGCTCGGAGTTTTTCTTATGAATTTCTGTGAATGAACTTGGTGCCGACTGTGTTTCATTATCCGATGTCAAGGTTCTTGACGCCGGCGTAAGCGGTCGACCAGCGCGTTATCAGTGGACGTCAAGATCCACCTGGTCGACACTGGACGCGTAACCAACATGGCGAGGTGGCGTCGTCGACACAGGGAAGGAGACACCGGTGGCCGATGACGGGTTTCATCCCGACTTGCAGCAAAACGAACGGGTAGTCCGCAATCGAGTGCACCACATCAAGTCGTCTGAGATCGATGCCGACACGGCGCAAGGCGAGGGCATGCAGCGCTTCGCGGCGATCAGTGGTCGCACGGTCGGCTCGGAGAAACTTTGGATGGGCGAAACGCATGTCCACCCGCAGACGGTGTCCTCCAACCACCATCACGGTGAATCCGAGACGGCGATATTCGTCCTCAGCGGCCACCCCGACTTCGTGTTTCACGACGGCGAGCATGAGGTGCGTATCGCAACCAGTCCAGGCGACTACGTCTTCATACCGCCGTATCTGCCGCATCGGGAAGAAAATCCGAGTCCGGACGAGCCCGCCACGGTGGTGATCGCGCGTAGCACGCAGGAGGCGATCGTCGTCAACCTGCCGGAGCTCTACGCGCTCTAACCCGCTTCAAAGCAGTGCAGCCGCCCCCTGGACGGCTGCACGCGGCGGACTATAGGAAGCGGTTTGGCTCAGGGGTGCCAGGGGCCCTGGCCGTGCCAATGGCCCTGGTCACGCGGCTCGCCGTCGAAGTAGAAATCGTCGTGGCAGCGGTCGCCCCCCCAGTTGAAACCCCATCCCGGGTCCCACCACTGGCCCGGACACCAGTGATAGTCGGGGAGCGGCGCGGGCAAAGCCTGGGCGACGCTCGCCGCGCCCAAACCGGCGAGCCCTAAACCTGCGGTGGTAATAGCTGTCGCAGCTGCGACGCGGATGATGTTGTTCACCCTCTCGTAGTACCACGCGGAGCCAGCCGACTAAACCCGTCGCCCGCGTGTCGCCTTTTCTATGAATCAGCTTGGCGTTGGCTGTTTTACAGCGGCCGCGGTGCGGTACCGTCACCGGGTGGCCAGCACTCGCAAGCTCGTCGCCGCCCTGACCCGACCCGGGCCGCACCGCGTCCTGCGCGGCGACCTGGCCTTCGCGGGCCTGCCCGGCGTGGTCTACACGCCCGAAGCTGGACTGAACCTGCCCGGTCTGGCCTTCGGCCACGACTGGCTCACCGGCGTCGACCGCTATTCGCGACTGCTCGAGCACCTGGCCTCGTGGGGTATCGTCGCGGCCGCCCCGGACACCGAGCGAGGATTCGCGCCATCGGTATTGAACCTGGCGTTCGATTTGGGCACCGCGCTCGACATCGCCGCAGGTGTGCGGCTTGGTCCGGGCAAAATCAGCGTGCATCCCAACAAACTCGGCGTGGTCGGGCACGGCTTCGGCGGCTCGGCCGCGGTGTTTGCGGCGGCCGGAATGACG
>DASQSQ010000228.1:0-7253 GCA_035642315.1 Mycobacterium sp. | reverse complement strand
ATCGCACGAGAAATGGGCCTGCCGGTGGGTGCCGAGCAGGTCATCACTGGTGCGGAGTGGGACGCCTTGTCGCGCAAAGACCAGGAACGCGTCGTCAGCGAGCGGCTGATCTTCGCCCGGATGTCCCCGGAGAACAAAGTCCAGGTGGTCCAGACCCTGGAACGCGCCGGCAAGGTGTGCGCGATGGTCGGCGACGGGTCCAACGACGCCGCCGCGATCCGAGCCGCGACCGTCGGTATCGCCGTCGTGGCGCGCGGCAGCGACGCGGCCGGCATCGCGGCCGATGTTGTGCTGGTCGACGCCCGAATCGAAGCGCTGCTCAATGCCATCGACGAGGGACACGAGCTCTGGCGGCGGGTGCATGCCGCGGTGTCGGTGCTGTTGGGCGGCAACGCCGGCGAAGTGGCTTTCGCGATCATCGGCAGCGCGATCAGCGGAACGTCGCCGCTCAACACCCGCCAGCTGCTGCTGGTGAACATGATGACCGATGCGTTGCCTGCCGCCGCACTCGCGGTGAGCCCGCTCAGTGGCCAGGCGCAGACGACCGGCCGCGGTCCCGATCAGCGGGCGCTGTGGCGGGCGGTCGCTATCCGTGGGACAACCACCGCGGCGGCGGCGACCGCGGCTTGGGTGATGGCCGGCGTGACCGGACGGCCGCGTCGTGCGTCGACGGTGGCGCTGATCGCGCTGGTAAGCACGCAGCTGGGTCAGACGCTGCTGGATTCGCGCGCCCCGCTGGTCGTGTTGACCGCCGGCGGATCGCTGGCTGTGATGGGGACCCTGATCAGCATCCCGGGCGTCAGCCAGCTTCTTGGCTGTACCCCGATCGGCCCGGTCGGCTGGGCGCAGGCGCTGGGCTCAGCCGGGGCTGCGACCGCCGCGGTTGCCGTCGCAACCCGCGTGCTCGACAGTAAACGTCCATTGGAGTTGGAAGCCGGCGATGGGCCGTCCGATCAGCCTGAACCTCTACAAGACCGAGCCGCCACAGAACGGCGTACAACTCGATCAGCGGGATCGCCAGCAGACCAGCGGCCCCTGAGGCTAGTGGGTCGGCGAGAGAATCGGTCGTCGACGTCATATCAACGACGGTGACCAAGTCATTCGGCTTAACGGCTAACCCTTAGTTACTGAAAGGCAAATGATGGTCGAAAAGAAAGCGCGTCGCACCACAACTCAGCGCGAAGCGGTCGAGCATATCCGCGAAGGCGAAACATTCGCGATCAATTTACCGGTCATTGGCCAGTTGGAAATTCCACGACCCGAACAGCTGGCCTATTATGGCGGTTTGGCCGCGCTGGCGGCCTTCGAACTCATCGATTGGCCGGTCGCCGTCGTCATCGCGGCAGGACATCTTTTGGCCAGCAATCACCACAACAAGCTGCTCGAAGAGCTCGGTGAGGCCATAGAAGACGCCGAGTAGAGGTTTAGGACGCGTTCTCCTGTAGCACGCGGCGCGCGGCCTCGGCGTCATGGTGAATTGGCAGACACATTAATTCGGCCACTCTGAACATGAAGCTATCCGGCGACAGAACGAGGACAATTGCGCTCTGTTCGAGCAGTCGATCCAGCGCAGCGAATCCCGCGCTGTCCAGATATTTGACACCGCTCAACTGAAGAATGACGGGCCGCGGGCCCGGCACATCCAGCACCGATCGGGTGAACTCGTCGACGTTGGTCACGTCGATCTCGCCTGTGACTCTCACCTCGGCGGGGGTGGCCGCCGCGCCATCGCTTTCGGGGTACTGCAGCTGGAAAACCGCCCGGGTCATCGTGTAGCACCCTCCACCAAATTGGCCCCCGGCACAACGGTGTGATGGAAATCCAGAGTAATTCGAGTGCCGTGAGCGGTGCGCACGGTGTTCACGTGGTCGGCGAGCCCGTTGATCATAGTGAGCCCCCGACCGCCTCGCAGACTGCGTTGGCTGGCCGACGAATCACCCGACCACCGGCCGGTATCGCTGACCGTCGCGGTGACGGTGTGACCGCGAACGAAGGCCTCGACGGAGATCGTCCTGAGCGAATCGCCGCCGCTGCCATGTTCAATCGCATTACTGACCGCTTCCCCAGTGGCCAGCAGGATGTCGGCGACTTGGTGCGGCTCTACGGCGATACCGGTCAGCCAATCGCGCAGTCGGTGCCGGGCTTGCGGGATATTCGCCGGCGTGGCGGGCAGCACGGTGGCGAAGCTGCGAGCCGTGCTGTGGCTGGGTCGCACCGCCAACAGAACAACGTCGTCGGTGTAGCCGCCGGGCGGGGCCATCCGGTCAAGCAACTCGTCACAGAACTCTCCGACCGACAACTCCGCGCGATACGCGGCCGCGGCCTGTAGCCGCGCGAAGCCTTCATCGAGTGTCTCGCCCGGCCGCTCGATCAGCCCGTCGGTGTAGAGCAGGAGCAGGCTGCCCGCGGGCAACTCCTGTTCTGCCGTATTGGCCTTGAGCTTGCTCGCCGATGCGGCAACCGGGGGACGCCGGCCGGCTTGCAGAAAAACCGGCGTTTGATCCGGCGTCACCAGCAATGGGTACGGATGGCCTGCGCAGCTGTAGCTGATGCTGGAGGCGCGGTCGCTCGTTCCCGATTGCCCGGTGTCGATGACGGCGTAGCTGACGGTCGCGCAGCGCGCGCCGGGAATCGCCGCCGCATACCTGTCCAGCGAGCCGAGCACCGCATCCGGCTCGGCGCCGGTGAGGGCGGTGGCCGACACCGCGGCGCGCAGTCTGCTCATCACGATCGCAGCGGGCAGACCATGCCCGACGACGTCGCCGACGGATACCGCGATCTGGCCCGGCCGCTGCAGCGGCGCCACTAGATACCAGTCTCCGCCGACGCGCATCGCCTCGCCGCCGGGCTGATACACGGCCGCCACAACCGCGGCCGTTGATCCGCGGTCGAGATCGAGCAGATGCTCCTGGAAGTCGACGGCGATTCGATGCTCGCGCTGTGCACTGCGGACCCGCCCCACCGCCGATTGAGTGATCTCTGCAGTGCGAGCGAACATCTCGAGCTCGCTCGCGTCGAAGTCCCGCGGTGTGGACCACAGCAACCCGAGCGAACCGATCACGTTTCCGTCGGGACCGCGCAACGGCTGGCTGACGCACGCCCGGACGTTGTGCGCGGTTTCGGCCACCACGTGGCCGTAACGCGGGGCGAGCGCCAACGTGTCGGTGATGACCATCCGCTGACCGGTCTTGATGACGTCGATCGGCACCAGCGGCGTATCCAGGGTCGCGACGTGGTAGCGGTCGCGGTATTCGACGGGCACCGGACCCGCGTATTCGAATCGGACGTTGTTCTCCTCGGAGTCGAGGAGACCGATCACGATGATGATGGCATCGCCCGAGCCGAGCGGAGAGGCCAGTAACGCCTCGGCGATTCCGGAGATCGAGTCGGCGGCCTGCAACGCGGCATCGAGTTGGGCGGCGGCGGAGGCATGCCGAAGCTCCGCTTCACGCTGTTGCTGACCTGCACGTTCGCGGTTCGCGGCGGACAACCGCGCCGCAATCCTCTCCACCAGCGCCTGCGAGCGGAACGGTTTGGGCAGGTAGTCGTCCGCGCCGCCGGCGTAGCCCTCGCTGACGGCCTCATCTCCGGCACGGGCGGACAGCATGACGATCGGAGTGGCGGCCAATTCGGTGTCGCGACGAATGGCCGAAACGAAGTCGAAGCCGTCCAGCTTGGGCATCATCACGTCGGTGACGATGGCGTCCGGGCGAAGCTCACAGGCGGTCCGCAGCGCCGCTTCGCCGTCGGCAACCAGAACCGTTCTCCAGTGCGCCGACAACACCCGGTCCAGATGGGCTCGCATGTCGGCGTTGTCGTCCGCGATCAGCACCAGTTCGCGGTCGTCGTCGACGGGTGCAGCCGCGGTCGGCAGTTGCGCCACCCATTGATCCGCCTCGACGACGTAAGGGTTGTCCAGCAGGTCGGCCGGTGAATGGTCGATTGGTGTGTCGGCAAGCGATTTGGGCAGCGTGATTGCGACGGTGGTGCCGCGGTCGAGTTCGCTGGTGATCTGCATACTGCCGTTTTGAAGTTCGACCAGCCCGCGTACCAACGACAGGCCGATCCCGGTGCCCTCGATACTGCGGCCCAACGCGGTATCGGCCCGAAAGAACCGTTGGCCCAACTGTTTCAGGTCCGCCGCGCCGATACCGACACCGGTGTCGCGAACGCTGATCAAGGAGTGGGCCTCGCCGCTGTGCACCGCAACGGTGATCGAGCCGCTCAGCGTGTATTTGACCGCGTTGGACATCAGGTTGAGCATGATGGTTTCCCACATGTCCGGGTCGATGTCGGCCAGCGCCTGATGGCAGTCAAGGTCGAGTTCAAGGCCGCCCCGCGCGCACAGGTCGGTGAACGACGACGCAATCTGCCACGTCAGCGCCCCGACGTCGGTGCACACCAATGTTGTGGTGGCACGGCCCGCTTCGATGCGGGAGAACTGCAGCAGCGAGTCGACCAACCGCAGCAGCCGTCCCGCGTTGCGCCTGGCCGTCCGCAGCCGCTCAGCGAGAACAGTCTGTGAACCCACGTCGGAGAGCGCGTCCTCCAGCGGGCCCAGCAACAGCGTTAGCGGAGTGCGGAATTCGTGGCTGACGTTGGTCAAGAACGCATTCTTGGCGCGGTCCAGTTCGGCCAGCGCGTCGGCGCGCTGCCGCTGCTGCTCGTGGGAGACCACCGACGCCAGCGCCGAGGACAGCTGGTCGGCCAGCAACTGACAGAAGCCGAGGTACTGCTCATCCAACGGGCACTGCGGGTTTGTGCCCACCACCAGCGCTCCCGCGATCGCGTTCTCACCCAGGGGTAGCACCAGCGCCTGGTCCGGGCACTTGTTGCCCATCACTTCGTGCAGACCGCGAATCACCGAGGCCACGTTTTCGATGATCTGGACTTCCGCCCGTGACCGCGCTGTCGGCTGCCAGTCGGTCAGCTTGTCCAGCGTCGCCGGCAGCAGCGGCAGCACCGACGGCGTCGCTCCACGCAACGTGGTCTCAGCCGCGTCCGCGCCACTGACATACGCCGCGACGAGCGGTACGTCGGCGGGCTGGTCGGCACAGACCGAGACAGCTGCGCTCACCGCGTCGTCGACGGTCCGGGTTTCCATCGTCGCCGAGGCCACCGCGTTGAGCAGATGCAGTCGTCGCTCGCTGATCACCCGCTCGGTGGTCTCCCAGGATGGGCAGAAAATCCCGTAGATCTCACCGTTTTCGCCGACCAGTGGACTGTAGGTGAAGGTGAAGTAGCGTTCCTGGCGTCGGCCGGCGGTCACCATCGGCAGCATCAAGTCGTTGGACCAAGTCGCCTCGCCGCTGGCTATGACACTGGCCAGCATCGGGCTGATCGGCTCCCAGATGTCCCACCACACGAATCGGCCACGCCGGCCCAGCGCGGCCGGATGCTTGTCACCGAGGATCTCGATGTAAGCGTCGTTGTACACCAGGAATAGGTCTTGCGCACCCAACCACAAGACGATGGGAAAACGCGAGGTCAACACCACCGCGACTGCCGACCGCACCTCGGCTGACCACTCTTCGGGCGACCCCAACGGGTGTGCGGCCCAGTCGAATTCAGCGAACTGGCGACCCATCTCACCGCCGAGCGCGACGGCCTTGGCCAGGTCGGACGGCAGTTTCTGCGGCTCGCTTCTCCAGTTGCGGCGTGGTGGCCCGCTCACTGCCCCTGCTCGGTATCACGGCCTTGCAGCGCATCGGGCAGCGTGGGATAGAGCTCGAGGACGCTGTCCAGGTTCGTCACCTCGATCGGGCGAACCACCAGTCCATTGTCGGCAACCAGCCGGACGGACGTCCCGGCTTGCAGCCCTCGCCGGTGACAATCGAGGACCGCGTTGAGGCCGGCGCTGCCGAAGTAGGTCACGGCCTGCAAATCGATGATGAGCAGTCGCGAGGCTTGGGTCCCGGCCTGCTGCAGGGCGGCATCCAGCGCAGAGATGAGCTCGCCGGCGGTGCTGGAATCTACTTCACCCTTCGCGTGCAGCACCACCGCTTCCGGCCGCATCTCATAGTCGACCCGCAACAAATCCATCACGTTCACCCGCTTCGATGCCGCCCACAACCGGCTTGGTCGAGCCTAACCGCCGATCCGGCTATACGTCGGCTTCGCCCGGAATACGCTCGTGCACCGTCAACAAAAGATGGTCGAACGCGCTTTGTACCTCCGCCGACGGCGGTGGCAGCGTGGTGATTTCGACGATCAGCTGTTTAGCCAGCGCGCGCAGTTTGGTGTTGGTCTCCTGCGATCGCCACCGCAACACACCGAAGGCTTGCTCCGGGCTGATCCGGTATACGGCCATCAGGACACCTTTGACCTGCTCGATCACCGCGCGGGCCTCGAAGAGGTCCGGCAGGGCCTCGTCGAGGGCGACCTGGCGAGTCTCGACGAAGGTCGCGGTCAAGTCGATGTAATAGCCGGCGGTTCCCACCACCGCGCCGGTCTCGTCGGCCATTCGATCGGCCACCACGATCGCATCGTGCACATTGCCGGCGGTGTCAATGAAGCGGTGACGGCTGGAGAACGAGCTTTTGGCGTGCAGTGTCCGGGCCAGCAGGTCCTGAACGTGATCGCGGTCTTCCGGATGCTTGTGCGCCAGCAGAATTTCCGTCGTCGGCGCCACCGACCCGGGCTCGTAGCCGTGCATACGGGCGACCTCGTCGGACCACTCCCAGCGCTGGCCCGCAAACCAGAATCGGAAAGCACCCACGCTGACGCCGTCGGCGTCGGGTTCCGCCGGCGGCCCGGCGGGTGAGTCATCGGTGTCTGTGCTTGCGTGCACGTTCACGATCATTCCACCGTTTACTCAGCTTGCGCACCGGTTAGACAGGATGCGGCACACGCCGTTGCAAACCCGCCCGGCTGCGCTAGCGTGGTGTGCACGGCGACGATGCGGACCGTGTAGCGGTCCGAGGAGGAGCCGTGCAGTTGAGCACAGCAGCACGACACCGCGGGAGCGCACGCCGAGTGCGCTGAGAGGACGGCTCGGGGCCGTCGACCGTATGAACCTGACCGGGTAATGCCGACGTAGGGAGATGACAAAAATGACCGTTACCGTTGAACCGTCCGTCACCACCGGACCCATCGCGGGCAGCAGCAAGGCCTACCGCAGTATGGACGCCGTTCCCGGTGCCAAGGTGCCGTTTCGGCGGGTGAATCTGTCGAACGGACAGCACTTCGACCTTTACGACACCTCCGGCCCCTACACCGACGCCGACGCGGTGATCGACGTGGCGGCCGGGCTG
>DASQSQ010000227.1:0-5092 GCA_035642315.1 Mycobacterium sp. | reverse complement strand
TGATCAATCCCGCCGACTTCTTCGCCGCATAAGCGGTCGGTGAGGTCGCACACAGTCTGCTCGGCCGGCGTTGCCGGGGGATCAACTACGCCCGTGAACAGACCTTTGCGGACGCGTTTGCCGAGATTGGCGCCAGCGCGCGGCGCGGTTGAGCGCTGAGATCTGCGGGGCGTCGCAGCGGTAGTCGTCGGCGCAATCAGTCGCTCCGCGGCCGCAGCCCCGGCCACTCGGGGAGCGCTGCACGCGAAGATCCCGGTAGAGTCGATCTCGGGCCCAGGTCGTCCGACGACCAGGGGGGGAAAAACGATCGGGAACCGTAACCGATCGGGGAGGTAACGGGGTGCCTGCCGACGCTCATGAAAGCGTCGCTAGACAGCAAAATCTCGACAGGCAAGGCCATGTCGCGATGCCCCGTGGTCGAGGTCAGGATCAGGTAGAGAAGATGCCAGAGAATTCGGTTCCACCCACGCCAACTTTGCTAGACCTTATGCGGCAGAGGGCCGAACAGTATCCAGACAAGGTTGCTTTCGACTATTGCCACTACGTCGCAAGGGGGGAAGAACGTGGAGAACAACATAGTCGGCTTACCTATCACGAGCTGGACATCAAGGCCCGGGCAATCGCGTCTACATTGCAACGACTCGGCGCAGCGGGCGAACGCGTACTGGTCCTCTGCCCCTCGGGTTTGGACTTCCTCGCCAGCTTCTTCGGGTGTATCTACGCCGGAGCCGTCGCGGTGCCCGTCCACCCGCCGGTGCGCAACCGGGTAGTCGACCGGGTCGCGTCCATCGTCGCGAACGCACAAGCCGGCTTCGTCCTCACCACCACCAAGTTGCAGGCGGAGCTCAACTCCGCGATGGACGACTTGGCCGACGGGAATTCCCTCCAGTGGTGTGCCGCGGACGCCGTCATGCCGGCCGCCGCCACGGAGTGGGTCGCGCCAGACGTCGACGGGAGCTCAACCGCCTTCGTGCAGTACACGTCGGGCTCGACGAGCTCGCCGAAGGGCGTTGTGGTGACCCACCGCAATCTGCTCCACAATCTGGACGCCATCAGTCAGGCGTGGGGACGCTGCGACGAGAACGCGGTCGCCGTGTTCTGGCTACCCCTCCATCACGACATGGGTCTTATCGGCGGCATCCTCGCGGCTCTCTACGGTGGCTGCACTTCGTTCCTTATGCCGCCGGAGGCATTCATTGAGCGCCCAATGCGCTGGCTGGAAGCGATTTCCCGACACGGTGGCACGATCACCGCCGCGCCGAACTTCGCCTATGAGCTCTGTGTTGAACGCAGCAGTGCGGAGGAACGCGCAGCACTCGATCTGTCCAGCTGGACGACGGCCATGTGTGGTGCCGAGCCGGTGCAGGCCGCCACCCTCCAGCGGTTCACTGACGCCTTCGGCCCGGCTGGTTTCCGGCCGGAGGCGTTCAACCCGGTGTACGGGCTGGCCGAGGCCACTCTGCTGGTATCCGGCAGGCCGGATTGGACGGTACCGGTGGTGCGACACCTCGACGGCGTCGCACTCCGCGAGCAGCATGTCGTCAACGTCGCGCCGGAGCACCCGGGCGCCACGCCGTTCGTCGGCTGCGGCCGCGCTCAGCGCGGCCACGAGATCGTCATCGTGGACCCGGCGACCCGGCGACCATCTGCGGCCAGCGAGGTTGGGGAGATTTGGCTCGCCGGCGAAAGCATCGCTCAGGGCTATGTGGACGGGCCCGCCAAAACCGAGGAGACATTCTCGGCGTTCCTCGCGGACACCGGACGCGGCCCGTTCCTGCGTACTGGTGACCTGGGCTTCCAGATGGAAGGCGAGCTGTTCATCACGGGTCGGCTGAAGGATCTCATCGTCATCCGCGGCCGGAATTACTACCCCGAAGACATCGAAGCCACGGTGCAGGACAGCCATCCGGCGCTGCTGCGCGGCCGGGGGGCAGCCTTCGCGGGCACGCCGTCGGGTGGCTCCGAGCGGCTCATCGTCGCGCACGAGGTAGACCGCGATCAGGTCGGCGACGTCGACGTCAGCGAGGTTATCGACGCGATCCGCACCGCGATCACCGAGCGCCACGAGATCCAGCCGGACGCCGTGGTGCTGTTGGAGCCGTTACGGATTCCGACAACCTCGAGCGGAAAGATCCGGCGCAGCAGCTGCCGGCAGCGCTTCCTCGACGGCGAACTCGACGTGTTGGCCGAGTGGCAGGCACCGTCTCTGCCCGATCCCCGCCCCGCCGCACCGACGGCCGATCAGGCACCGGTTGGCGACGGGCGCGGCGCGGAGCAGATCGCGGCCTGGTTCGTCTCCCAGCTGTCTGCGGAGCTCGGCCTATCACCGCAGGAGATCGACACATCATTGTCGTTCGCCCACTACGGTCTCGACTCGGTTCGTGCCATCCGGCTGACCGCTGCGCTGGAAGCCTGGCTTCAACGCGAGGTCTCGCCCACGCTCGCGTACGAGTACCCCACGATCGACCTGCTGTCCAAACAACTGGCCGGGGCCGGAGCCTCCGACGAGCGCTCGGTCGCCGAGGCCGAGATCGACGATGATGAGCGGCGAGCAGGAGCGGACGAGCCGATCGCGATTATTGGCGTCGGCTGCCGGTTTCCGGGGGCCGACGGGCCGGCCGCCTTCTGGCGGCTGCTCCGCGACGGCGTAGACGCCATCGGCGAGATACCGCCGGACCGCCGGAATGTGGACGTCTCGCAGCACACGGCTACTCGCTGGGGTGGGTTCCTCGATCAGGTCGACCAGTTCGACCCTCAGTTTTTCGGCATCTCGCCGCGCGAGGCGGTGCGAATGGATCCACAGCAACGCCTGCTGATGGAAGTGGCGTGGGAGGCGTTGGAAGACGCCGGGCAGGTGCCGGAGCAGCTTGCCGGCAGCAGCACCGGCGTATTCGTCGGCATGTCCACCTATGACTACGGGCATTTCCAGCTTGGCCACCTCGACCATATCGATGCCTATACCGGTACCGGGAGCGCGCTGAGCATCGCCGCCAACCGGCTCTCGTACTTTTACGATTTCCGCGGGCCGAGCATGGCGATCGACACCGCCTGTTCGTCGTCGTTGGTCGCGACCCACCTGGCATGCCGCAGCTTGCGCGACGGCGAATGCACGCTCGCCCTCGTCGGTGGCGCCAACGTCATCCTGTCGCCGGCGCAGGGCATCAACTTCGGTAACGCCGGAGTGATGGCGGCGGATGGCCGCTGCAAGACGTTCGACGCCCGCGCGGACGGATATGTACGGGGTGAAGGCGCCGGCATCGTCGTCCTCAAGCCATTGAGTCGCGCGTTGGCCGATGCCGACCCGATCTATGCGGTGATCCGCGGCAGCGCCACCAACCAAGACGGTCGGACCAACGGGTTGATGGCACCCAGCCGGGGCTCCCAGGAAGCGGTGTTGGCCGAGGCCTACCGCCGCGCGGGTCTGTCGCCGGGCGCGGTGGGTTACGTCGAGGCGCATGGCTCCGGCACGTCTTTGGGTGACGCGATCGAGGCAACGGCGCTGGGCACGATCGTGGCGGAGGGCCGGTCGCCGGGCAGCCGGTGCGCGGTCGGCTCGGTCAAGACCAATATCGGCCACCTGGAGGCGGCCGCCGGAGTGGCAGGGCTCATCAAAGTGGCGCTGGCACTGCGCCACCGGGCTATCCCGCCGAGCCTGAACTTCGCGGAGCCCAACCCGCTGATCCCGTTCGACAGCCTGCCATTGCACGTCGCGCAGACCCTCACTCCGTGGCCGGAGAACGGCGGCCGAGCAATCGCTGGAGTCAGCTCGTTCGGCTTCGGCGGCGCCAACGCGCATATCGTGCTGACTGAGGCTCCGCAGGTCCGGGTCACACAACCGAGAGACCACGCTGCGCACGATCGCGTGGAGCTGCTGCCACTGTCCGCCCGGTCCCCTGAGGCACTGAGCGCGTTGGCGGGCCGCTATGAGCTGGCCCTCGCGACCGGGGTGCCGCTTGCCGACCTCTGCTACACGGCCGGCGCGCGTCGCGGCCACCACGACCATCGATTGGCGGTGGTCGCAGCCTCGTCCGCGGAGCTGTCCGAGTCGCTCGCCGCCTACCGGCAAGAAGCGCCACACCCCGGACTGTCCGCCGGACATTGCCGTCCCGGACAACAACCCGGCGTGGTCTTCGTCTTCTCGGGTCAGGGGTCGCAGTGGCACGGCATGGGCCAGCGGTTGTACACGCAGGAGCCGGTGTTCCGCGACGCCTTGGACAGGTGCGACCACGCCATGCGCCCGCACCTGGACGGATCCGTGGTCGCAGAACTTCTCGCCGACCAAGCCGATTCCCGACTGAGCGACGTCGGCGTGATCCAACCCGCCATCTTCGCGGTCCAGGTCGCGCTGGCCGCACTGTGGCGGTCGTGGGGAGTTGAACCCGAGGCCGTAGTGGGACACAGCCTCGGCGAAGTAGCCGCAGCACACGTCGCAGGTGCACTCAGCCTCGAAGACGCGGCACAGGTGATCTGTGGGCGGGCCCGGCTCCTGCGCCGCGCGAACGGCAGCGGGGCGATGGTGGCCGCCGAGCTCTCCCTTGCCGAGGCGCGGGACCTCATCGCCGGCAAGCAGGATCGGGTCGCGGTTGCGGCGAGTAACAGCCATCGATCGACGGTGCTCTCCGGCGATCGGGCGGTATTAGCGGACCTGGTGGCAACGCTGGAGCAGCGTGGCCGATTCTGCCGGTGGGTCGAGGTGGATGTGGCCTCGCACAGCCCACAGATGAATGCGCTGCGCGCCGACCTGAACGATGCGCTCGCCGGAATCCGGCCAGCGCAAGCGACGATACCGATGTACTCCACGGTGACCGGCGAGCTGGTGACCGACCGTGCCGTCGATGCGGCCTACTGGGAGGAGAATCTCTGCTCGCCGGTGCACTTCTCGACGGCGATGCGGCGGCTGCTGGACCTCGGCCGTGACACATTCCTGGAGATCAGCCCGCATCCCATCCTGTTGAGCGCGGTCCGCGAGGACGCGGAGGACCTGAGTCGCGCCTGCACCCTGCTGCCGTCGATGCGCCGTGACGACCGGGACCGCACCACCATGCTGGCGTCCCTCGGCACGCTCTACACCCGCGGCCAGTCGGTCGCGTGG
>DASQSQ010000226.1:0-2381 GCA_035642315.1 Mycobacterium sp. | reverse complement strand
CCTCGACGACGACGTCGGCCGTGGCCGCCAGATCCAGGAACACCTTCTTGGCGTCGGGGCTACGCAGATCCAAGACGACGCTGCGCTTGCCGCGGTTGACGTGCAGGTGCATCAGCGAAACGCCTTGCACAATTGGCCATGTCATCTGGCGCACGTAATCGCCGGCGGGTGGCTCCACCTTGATCACGTCGGCGCCTAAGTCGACCAGGGCGCTGGTGATTGCGGCCGGCCCGAGCATCGAGACTTCCACCACGCGCAGCCCGGCCAATGGTGCGCTCACCGGCATGACGATCTCCTCACGTTTACCGACGGTCTAACCGGTGCCGAATAGCCCGACGAATGACACCATCTCGCCGGGATAGCCGCCGAGATTGTGGGTCAGCGCCAGCGATCGATTGCCGTAGGTGGAGATCCGCCGCTCGGCGGGCGCCTCGCCGCGTAGCTGCAGCCACACCTCGTAGAGCATCCGCAGCCCGGACGCTCCGGTGGGATGACCGAATGACTTGAGCCCGCCGTCGGGGTTGACAGGTAGGTCGCCGTCGAGCTCGAACGTTCCGGCCAGGACTTCCTTCCACGCGGTGCCGCGCGCGCAGAAGCCGAGGTCTTCCATCAGCACCAGCTCGGTCGGGGTGAAGCAGTCGTGCACCTCGGCCATCGCCAGCGCCGTGCGCGGGTCGCTGACACCGGCCTGCCGGTATGCGTCGACGGCGGAGGCCGCCACCTCCGGAAAGTAGGTGTAGTCGTAGCGCGGATCAGCCAGGCCGGCGCCGTTGCCGGCCACGAACGACAGCGCCTTGATTAGTAGCGGATTGTCGGTGTAGCGGTAGGCGTCCTCGGCGCGCACCACGATAGCCGCGGCCGCCCCGTCGGCGACGCCGGCGCAGTCGAAGACCGATAGCTGTCCGGCCACCTCGGGCATCCCGCAGATCGCCTCGGCCGAGACCTGTTTACGGAACTGCGCTTTGGGGTTGCGCGCACCGTTGGCGTGATTCTTCGATGCGATGCGGGCCAGCACGTCACGCAATTGGTCCTCGTCGACGCTGTAGCGCTTGGCGTACGCAGGAGCGACCATCGAGAACATCGCCGCAGCTGTCAGCGTCCGTTGCGTGCCGTCGTTGGGGATCGGGAATGCGTTCAGTCCCTGGTAGCCGGAGTCCTTGACCTTCTCCGCGCCGACCGCCATCGCGACGTCGTAGGCACCCGACGCCACGGCGTACGCCGCCTGACGCATCGCTTCAGAGCCAGTGGCGCAATAGTTTTCGACCCGCGTGACGGGCTTGTTCTCCAGCTGCAGGGGACGCGCGAGCGTGATACCGCTCATGCCTGATTGCGCGGTACCGAACCAGTACGCGTCGACGTCGTCTTTGGTCAGACCCGACATGGTGAACGCTTCCCCGGTGGCCTCGCGGATCAAGTCGTCAAGACCGGCCTCCCAGCGTTCGCCGAAACGCGTACAGCCCACCGCGACGATCGCGACCCGGTCGCAGATACCGTGACTAGTCAGTGCGGACCTCCCTCACGTAGCGGACGGGCCTTCCAGAAGTAGTTCGCGATCCCGTCGGCGACGAACAACCGCCGAAACGTCATCTCGACCCGCATTCCGACCCGCATCTCGCCGGCATCGACGTCGGTCAATTCCACTGGGAGGCGGGCGCCCTCGTCGAAATCGACAACCGCGAACACCACCGGCGGACTGGGGGAGTACGCCAGCCGGTCGATCGTGAAGGTCGTCACCGTGCCGCGTTGTTCGGCCAGCACCCCGGCTGGGCCGCCCAGTCCGAACTTCCAGTCGGCGTTGCGGACTGCGGCACTTGATGACGGGCGCCCCGGCTCGGGGCGCCGCGGCGGCTCCGCCGGCAGCAGGCCGCGCCACGCCAGGTAGCGGCCGTAGCTGATCAAAGCGCCGTCGGCGATCTGGTCGGCGACGGTCGGCTGTGGCTGGTACCGGTCGATCGCGTCGGTGACTCGCAGGGCAACCGCGTCCACACCGTCGGCAAGACCGAGTAGCACGACCACGTCACCGGGGGCCGCCGACTCCAGCGCCGACGCGAGCAGGAGAAGCGGTTGCGCGGCACCGACATTGCCGATCGTCGACACGAGCCGGTCAACTCGGCGATCTTCGGCTACGCCGGAGCTCTTGGCGACCGCTGCGCACGCCCGTTCGTGCAGTCCGGCCACGATGAGGGCGGTGATATCGGTGGTGTCGAGTCCGGCTGCACCAAGCACTGCCTTGAAAGCCTCGGTGGCCAGTGGCCCATAACGGGTCTCACCGAACCGCTCTTCCCAGACCTTGGAGGTGGGTTTGGACGGCTCACGCCACCGGTCGACGAATTCCTCGGTCAGCGACACCCGGCCGATGACCTCGGCCAGTACTGGTCCAG